>DULZ01000081.1 GCA_012840125.1 Clostridia bacterium
CGGGGTTTTTGAGCTGCGGTATGGGGGCCGGTATCGAGGACCGGGCGAAAGTGACCATCGAAAAGCAGGGGGATAAATACATGGTCAAAGTGGGAGTGGTGGAACTGGGACAAGGCAACTTGACCGCCTTTGCGCAAATCGCTGCCGATGCTTTGGGTGTTCCGGTGGAAGCCGTGGAAGTGATAGCGGGGGATACGGGACGTACCCACGACTGCGGCTCCACCGCCGCTTCCCGGAGCACCTATATTACCGGCAATGCCATTATCAAAGCGGCCCAGGACTTGCGGGCCGGCGGCGGCCGGCAAGGAACCGGCGAGAGTGTTTTCCCGGAATCCTCCCTTAAGCATCTCGGTGTAGGTTTGCCTCACGTCATGTACACCTTTTTGGTGAACGTGGTGAAACTGGCCTTGGACCCATTGACCGGGGAGATCAAGCTACTGGAGGCCCTGGCGGTGACCGAGGCCGGTCAGGTCGTTAATCCCGTCCTGTTAGACGCCCAGATCCAGGGAGGATTGGGACAAGGCATAGGTTACGCCCTCCTGGAGGAGTTTGCCTTTAATGCAAGGGGCCAGGCCGCGCAAAAGGATTTATCTACTTACCTCATTCCCACGGCCAAGGATGTGTGTGACATTCAGAATTTGACCGTGGAGGCCTATGAAAACTCCGGACCCTTCGGCGTAAAGGGCGCCGCCGAAGTAGGGACCGTATGCGTTGCGCCCGCCGTGACCGGTGCCTTAATGGACGGTTGGGGGATCTATGTTACCCGGCTGCCCATTTCCAAAGAAGAAATCACAAGGCAATTAAGGCGGAAAGGAGTGGTTCCCACCAAAGCAGTCTGATGCCTGTAGGGTTAAAGCACTTTGTGTTTACAACGATGAAGGAGGCTTCTCTCATGCGCAAAAAAGGATGGCTGCTGTTAGTGTTCATGGTTGTGCTGGCATTGGTGGTGGCAGGTTGCGGCGGTAACGAAGGCAACCGGCAGGAGGCCGGGGCAGGCGGGGAAGAGCCGTTCAAGGTGGCGCTCATCTTGCCGGGCAAGGCGGACGATGTTTCCTTCAACCAGGCCATGTATCAAGGTATGAAAACGGTGGAAAGCGCCCTGGGGTCCCAGATCCAGGTCACTTATGTAGAAGAAGTTTATGAAGTAGCGGATATTGAACCTGCATTACGGGACTTTGCGGCGGAAGGATATGACTTGGTCATCGGTCACGGTTTCCAGTTCATGGAGCCCATCGTCAAAGTAGCCACCGAATTTCCGGATGTGGCTTTTGCTCTCGGCACCGGTTACAAAACGGTAACCAACTCCTGTGTCTATGATGTCCACCTGCAGGAAGGCGGGTACCTGATGGGGATCCTGGCCGGGATGATGACCAAGACCGACAAAATCGGTGTCATCGGTGGGGCCGATGTTTCGGAAATCTACCGGGGACATGAAGCGTTCAAATACGCGGCCAAGCAAGTAAATCCGAAGGTGGAGATCCAGGAGCTCTACACCGGCGACTGGCGGGATGCGGCCAAAGCTAAAGACGCGGCTATTTCCATGTACGATTCCGGCGTAGACATTATCTGGCATTCCGGTGACGGGATCGGTCTTGGAGCCGTGGAGGCCGCCCGGGAAAAAGGCAAATGGGTGTTAGGCAACGTGGCCGACCAGAAAACATTGGCCCCGGATAATGTGTTAAGCGGTGTGGTCTACCAGTGGGATTTCGTCATTGAGCAGATAATTAACGACGTGAGGTCCGGCAAGTTCTTTGAACAGGAAGACAAGTTCTACTGGATCACCGTCGCTAACGGCGGTGTCACCATGGCACCCTTCTATGACAAGGACAGTGAAGTGCCCCAGGAAGTGAAGGACAAGCTGGAAGAAGCCGTCGCAGGTTTTAGAGCAGGCACCCTTGAACTGCCCGATTTCGATAAGTAACCGGCAATAATTTTCCCCCCTCTTGTCTTTCCCGGGGCAGCCGGCTGCGGGCTGCCCCGGGAACATAGACACTACTGTACCAACCAACCAGTAAGGGAGTTGGCCGTATGCATGAGAATCACGCTGTCAGCATGAAAAACATCGTCAAGCGTTTTGGTCCGCTAGTGGTAAACGACAAGGTCAATTTTGACGTCAAGCCGGGGACCATCCACGGGCTGTTGGGCGAAAACGGAGCCGGCAAATCCACCTTGATGAATATTCTCTACGGGTTGTACCAGCCCGACAGTGGGGAGATTTTTATCCACGGCAGGCAAGAGCAGATCGATACACCTTCCAAGGCCATCAGCCTTGGGATCGGCATGGTGCACCAGCATTTCATGCTGGTCCGGCCTTTCACCGTAGCGGAGAACGTGGTTTTGGGTTTTGAGACCAAAGGTATGGGTGTGGTGGATCTAAAAAAGGCCCGGGAAAAAATCCTGACCCTGGGTGAGCAGTACCATCTCAAAGTGGACCCGGATGCCAAGATTTCCACCTTGTCCGTCGGGGAACAGCAGCGGGTGGAAATCCTGTCCGTGGTGTATTACGGTGCCGATATCCTCATCCTGGACGAACCCACCGCCGTCCTTACGCCCCAGGAAGTCAGGGAACTTTTCCAGATCCTCAATTTGATGCGGGAGAGCGGGAAATCCATTATTTTCATCTCCCACAAGCTCGAGGAGGTCCTTGAGATCTGCGATGAGGTTTCCGTGCTGCGGGACGGCAAGAAGATCGGTACCGTGCCGGCCAAGCATGTGACGAAAAAAGAATTGACCAGGATGATGGTCGGTCGGGAAGTCCTCTTCGATTTTACCGCCGTGGACAGGAGTCCCGGTCAAGTAGTGATGGAGGTGGAAAAGGTATCGGCCCTGAGCGATAAAGGACTGCCCGCCTTGCAAGAAGTTTCCTTGCAGTTAAGGGAAGGGGAGATTTTAGGCATTGCCGGCGTGGACGGCAATGGCCAGAAAGAGCTCTGTGAGGTACTCACCGGGTTGCGCCCGGTTACCCGGGGCCGTATTCAGCTGAAAGGAAGGGACTTGTCGCAAGGCAGGCCCAAGGACTTTATCAGGGCCGGCGTGTCCCATGTGCCGGAAGACCGCCACAGCCTCGGTTTAGCCATGAATATGAACGTCATGCAGAATTTTATCATCAAGGAGTTTGACACGCCCCGCTATTGTCAATGGGGCATGCTGCGGGGGAACCGGATCAAGGAAGAATGCCTTGAAATGGTGCGGCAATACGATGTAAAAACCAGTTCCATTTATGCCCGGGTCCGGCTGCTCTCCGGCGGCAATCAACAAAAAATCGTGTTAGGCCGGGAAATCGGATGCAATCCCAGCGTCATCATCGTCAACCAGCCGACCCGCGGGTTGGATATCGGCGCCACGGAGTACGTGCGGCAGCAGCTGCTGGACCAGAAAGAGAAGGGTGTGGCCATTCTCCTGGTATCGGCGGATTTAGACGAGGTCTTGCAGCTGTCAGACCGGATTGCCGTCATCTACGAAGGAAGGATTATGGGAGTGTTGGAAAAAGGGGAATTCGACATTGAACGCATTGGCCTGATGATGGCCGGGGTAGGGGAGGTGGCAGTATGAAACAAGCAAAAGGAGTAATGCTGGATGCCTGCCGCGGGATGGCACCTGCCCTCATAGCCATTGTACTTGCGCTGCTGGTAGGAGCCGTGCTGCTTTTGATAGCCGGCAACAACCCGGTGGAGGCCTACCGGAGTCTTTTCAACGGGGCTTTTGGTTCCAGCCATCGTTTTGCGGAGACCGTGGTCAAGGCCATCCCCCTGGCGGTTTTGGGGTTAGGGATCTCGGTGGCTTTCCGGGCTAATATCTGGAATATCGGCGGGGACGGACAATTCACTTTGGGCGCCATTTTTGCCATGGCGGCCGCTCTCTATCTTCCCCTGCCCGTACCCTTGCTGCTGCCTGTCACCCTGCTGGCAGCCTTCGCCGGAGGGGCTCTCTGGGGAGGCCTGGCCGGTTATTTGAAGGCCCGGTTTAACGCCAATGAAGTGATCACCACCTTGATGATGAATTATGTGGCCCTTTACCTTTTGGAGTGGCTGGTGAAAGGCCCGATGATTGATCCCAACGGGCACGGTTTTCCCCAGACTGAGCTCTTGGCGGAAAGCTTGCGCCTGCCGGTTTTGCTGGCGGGGACCAGGCTCCATGCCGGGGTAGTGGTGGCCTTAATCCTGGCCGTGGCAGGCTATTTCTTCTGGAAAACGGTGCTGGGCTTTAAGATTCAACTGGTGGGTGAAAGCCCCAAAGTGGCTGAATACAGCGGCATTAATGTGCCGCGCATCACCGTGATTACGATGGTCATCTCGGCGGGCTTGGCCGGTTTGGCCGGTTGGACGGAAGTGTTCGGTATTCATTACCGCCTGCTGGAGAACATTTCGGGCAGCTACGGGAACCTGGCCATCGTGGTGGCGCTGCTGGCGGGACTGAATCCCCTTGGTATTCTGGTTTCGGCCTTTTTCTTCGCTGCCCTGGTGACCGGCGGCAATACCATGCAGCGGATGGTGGGGGTACCCTTTTCCCTTGTTTACATCATCCAGGGACTGGTAATCATTTTTGTGATCAGCCGCGTAATCCTCACAAAATGGAGGGAAAAACATGCTGGAACAGATCCTATCAGCCGGTTTCTTTGTAAGTTTAATGGCCGGGGCAGTCAGGATGAGCACTCCGATCCTGTTGCCGGCCTTAGGTGAGATTTTCGGCCAGCGGTCCGGTATTTTAAACCTGGGGCTGGAAGGCACCATGTTGATGGGGGCCTTGGGGGGATTTTTAGGAGCGTATTTTTCCGGGAACCTCTGGATCGGGGTGCTGCTGGCTATGGTGTTCGGCGTCATTTATTCACTCCTGATGGCTTTCCTGGCGGTGACGGTGCAAGCCAATCAAGTGATCGCCGGTACGGCCCTCACCATTTTGGGGGGCGGTTTGGCTACCTTTATTTTCCGGGTCGTCTTTGGCATCAGGGACCTGCCGCCCACGATCCAACCTTTTCCGGTACTCTCCATACCCGTATTATCCAAAATACCGGTGATCGGCCCCATCCTGTTTGAGCAAAACATTCTCGTTTATTTAACGTTTATCCTGGTTTTTGTGGCAGCCTTTGTGCTGGACCGGACTACATTTGGGTTGAAAGTAAAAGCCGTCGGGGAACACCCGCAGGCGGCGGATGCCAAAGGCATCAATGTCTACCTGATCCGGTACCTGTGTGTCATGATTGGCGGGGCTATGGCCGGTCTGGGCGGGGCCTTTTTGTCCATCGGGTTTATGAATACCTATCTAGACGGCATGGCCGCCGGCCGAGGTTTTATTGCCATTGCCGTGGTTATCTTTGCCCGCTGGCATCCTTACCGGGCGCTGGGGGCAGCGCTGCTGTTCGGTTTGGCCAATTCCCTGCAGTTGAAATTACAGGCGATTGGGGTACCGGTACCGCACCAGTTTTTGTTGGCCTTACCGTATGCCTTAACCGTTTTGGTGCTGATTGGGGTTTCGAAGAAAGCCGAATTCCCGGCTGCTTTCACCCTGCCTTATGCCAGAGGTGAACGGTGATGAACAAAAAGGGGATTGGGATCCTGTTGCTAAGCTTGGCCCTGCTGTTGATGGCAGCCGGCTACGCCTACTCGGAATACGCCGTACCCGGCTGCAGGAAGTCCCATGATCATGCTTTAGCGAGGGCACAGGCCTTTGTTGATGCCGTCAATGCCAACGATCCAGCGCAGGTCTACCGGTATCTGAGCAAAGATATCAGGCTCTTAATCGATCAAGAGGGGTTTGTGGGGAACTTTGCCAAGGAAAGGTCTTATCCCTATTTAACCCCGTTATACCTGTATGTCCATTCTTTGGACCTGGTGGAAAACCGCATGTCAGGCACCTTGACCTGTATCGTTGCCGCCCGCTTGCCGGGCCAGACCATGAGCTTCCCCGTGGTTTTTGAGGATGGAGATTATTATATCGAAGCTTTTCGCGACATTGCCGACGGTAGTTTCTTGGATAAATTCTCCAAGCTTTAGCGGGAAGGAGGAAGCCCCTTGACACAGCTATATAGTTTTAAATTGAACGGTGCTCCGGTGACACTGGAAGTTTCATCCTCAGCCACGCTGCTGGAAGTCCTGCGGGAACACCTGGGCCGGACAGGCACCAAGGAGGGCTGCGGGCAGGGCGAGTGCGGCGCCTGCACGGTGCTTTTAAACGGCAAACCGGTCAACTCCTGCTTGATTCTCATGGACCAGGTGGAGGGACAGAGAGTGACCACGATTGAAGGTTTAACCGGGGAAGGGGAGCCCCACCTCTTGCAAAAGGTGTTTGTAGAGATGGGAGCCGTCCAGTGTGGTTTTTGCACCCCCGGCATGATCCTCTCTGCCTATGCCCTGCTGGCGGAAAACCCAAACCCCACTCGGGAAGAGATTCGCGAGGCATTATCGGGTAATCTTTGCCGCTGTACCGGTTATACCAAAATTGTGGATGCGGTAGAGGTTGCCGCAAGGAGGCTGGCCCATGCAGGTGTATAATCCCCAATCGATTGAAGAAGCCCTGGTCCTGTTAAATGATCTGGGCCAAGCAGTGAAAATCCTGGCCGGTGGTACGGATTTGCTGGTCCACCACAAGCAGGGGAGAATCCGGTTGGCACAGGTGTTAAACCTCTCCCGCATTCAAGCCTTGAGTTACATCCGGGAGGAAGGGGAAGCACTGTGGATTGGCCCCCTGACTACCCATGCTGAAATAGCCGGTTCCCCGCTTATCCGGCAGTATGCCGGGGCCCTGGCCCAGGCCGCCGCTGCGGTGGGGTCGCCCCAGATTAGAAACAAGGGCACCATCGGCGGCAACATCGGCACCGCCTCGCCGGCGGGAGACACGCTGCCTGCCCTGGTCTGCCTGGATGCCCGGTTGGTCCTGGAACGCCTGGGGGGCAAGAGAGTGGTGCCTGTGCGCCGGTTCTTTCAAGGGCCGGGAAAACACATTATGGATCCCCAGGAATTAATCACGGGGATCATGGTGCCCAAACTAAAGGAAGATCAAGTTTCCGCGTATGTGAAACTGGGCCCCCGGCGTGCCCTGGCTATCGCCGTGGCCAGCGCGGCGGTGAAAGCGAAAAAAGCCGGGAATGCCTTATTTGATGTGGAAGCGGCTTTCGGTTCCCTTGGGCCCACCGTCATGTATTTCCCCCTGCCCCAGTTGCAGGGGATCCGGCCCGGGCAAGATGACCTCTGGACCAGGATCCAGTTTATCAAGGATCAGGTCAATCCCATTACCGATATCAGGGGGACCAGGGAATACAGGCAGGAAATGGCAGCTGCCCTGCTGTACCGGGCGCTGGAAAGGTTATGAGGGTGACAAAAGGTGACAGCAATACCCCTATGAGGTAATACTTGCATAGGGGTTTAATGTTTAAAATGATATTTTTTGCCCCCAGGATATGCTATAATTATTCTTACTATTGCAAACGTAGGAGGAACACGGAGGATGGATCCGATTACCCATGGTTTACTGGGGCTGGGGGTAGCGAGTTTTTCCGGGCAGCCTTTGTCCCTGCACAGCCCCGTTTACCTGAGTGCTTTGCTGGGTTCCTTGGCACCCGATTTTGATCTGGTCATGCAGTTAAAAGGAGACCTGACCTATTTGAAGCACCACCGGGGAGTGTCCCATTCCATCCCGGGGTCCGCTTTCATCGTGGGCTTAATTACCGTTCCTTTGGCGCTGGCCTTTCCTGAGGTACCCTTCTGGACGCTGTTCCTGTGGGGCTGGCTCGGTGCCTTGTCCCACTGTTTCATAGACATTTTTAACTCTTATGGCTCCGAGCTGCTGTGGCCCCTTTACCGGCGCAAAATCAGTGTTAACTTGCTCAACATCTTTGATCTTTACCTTTTTATCCTGCTGGTGGTGATCCTTTACAGCCAGGATACCTATCCTTCCCTCCGGGGCTGGACCATCCTGCTGGCGCTGGTGTACGTGGGCCTGCGCTATTTGTTAAGCCTCAGGATTCGCAGGCAGCTCCGGCGGCATTATGGGAAGGAAGCCAAGCGGATTATTGTGATGCCGGCCCTGAAAGGCAACTGGACCTGGGATGTTTGTGTGGAGACGAAGCACAACTTCATTGTGGGCCAGATGTACTCTTTTTCCTTAATGTTTAACCTGAGGGAAATGCTGGTGAAACAGCAAAACAACTTGATCAAAGCAGCCCTGGACAGCAAATTGGGCAGGCTCTTTAAGGAGTTTACCCCTTTGTTTCACGTGTCGTTACAGCCGACGGAAAACGGGTACCTGGTCAGGTTCTTCGACTTGAGGTATCACTTGCGCCAGCAGTTCCTGCATACGGGAACGGCTGTTTTCAATGAAGAGTGCAAGCTGGTAGAGGAGATCTTCAGCCCCTACCTGGGCAAGCGCAACATCAAGATTGCCAGTTAACCATGGCAAAGCTGCCGCCGGCAGCTTTGTTTTTTAAAAAAATGTGGCAACTGTCTGACAATTGGGAGGATATCCTGCCCGGGCATAGAAATGGTTGATTACCGAACATCAAGCAGCGCGGCTGCTGGAAGTAGCAAGGGGGGGCTAGGGATGCTAGTCGAGGAAATCATGAAACGTGAGGTTGTCACCATCTCCCGCGATGAGTCCGTCCATGCTGCCCTGGGTAAAACCAAGGAACACCGGATCAGGCATTTGCCCGTGGTGGATCAGGGTCGCCTGGTAGGCATTGTTTCCGACCGGGACTTAAGGGACGTGAGCCCGTCTTACTTAATTCAACCGGGCGATATAGATGTTCTCAAGTCCACCAAAGTGGAACAGATCATGAAATATCCCGTCCTAACGGCTCATCCTCTGGATGGGGTGGATGAAGCCGCCAGGATGATGTATGAATACCGCATCGGCTGCTTGCCTGTGGTCAAAGGGGATAAGCTGGTGGGCATTATCACGGAAACGGACATGTTAAGGGTCATGGTGGAATGGATCGGTACCCTGGAGCCGGGCACCATGCTGGAAATCGAGGTGCCGGACCGGCCGGGTGCCCTGGCGGAAGTGACGGCAGCCGTCAAGAAACACGGGGTGAACATGTGCAGCTTGTTAATGCGCTGCGGCCACCGCCCGAATACTCGCCTGGTAAGCGCCAAGCTGCAGACGATGCAAGTAGCCCATATTATTGAAGATATTGAGGCCCTGGGATTTAGAGTCTTGCATCCGTTGCGGAGGGGATAAAAATGGCGGGTAAACCCTTGGTTATCTATTCATCTCATTTTACCGAGTACAAGTTCCATGACGGCCATCCATTTGATCCCCTCAGGCTGAGACTCTGGTATGAACTGCTGGAGGCCATGGATGCGGTGCAGCCCCAGGACCTGGTGTTTCCGCAGCCGGCTTCCGACGAGCAGCTGCTGCTGGTCCATACCCAGGACTATATTGATGCCGTGAAAATGGCCAGCCGGGGCAAATTGCCCCCGGATCCCATGCAGTATAACCTGGGCACGGAGGATAACCCCATCTTTCCCAACATGCATCAAGCCGCCTCCCTGGTGGTGGGCGGTACCCTCCTGGCGGCCCGTTTAGTCATGGAGGGAACGGCCGCTCATGTTTTCAACGTGGGGGGCGGCCTGCATCATGCCATGACGGACCGGGCTTCCGGCTTTTGCATTTACAATGATGCCGCCGTGGCGATTAGGTGGCTGCGCAATACCTGTAACGTGCGGGTCATCTATATCGACGTGGATGCCCACCATGGCGACGGGGTCCAGTGGGTCTTCTATAAAGACCCGGAAGTGATGACCGTATCTTTTCACGAAACAGGCCGCTACCTGTTCCCCGGTACCGGCGGTGTCCTGGAAAGGGGAGCCGGGGAAGGATACGGCTATGCCGTCAATGTGCCCCTGGAGCCCTTTACCGAGGACGATTCCTTCATTGAAGCGTTACATAAGGTGCTGCCAACCTTGATGGAGAGCTTCCGGCCGGACATTATCGTCAGCCAGCACGGCTGTGACACCCATGAGCATGATCCCTTGACCCACCTGTCCTTAACCACCCGGGGCTTTACGGAAGCGGCCCGCTTAATCCACCGGCTGGCCCATGAGTACTGCCAGAGCCGTTGGGTGGCCTTGGGCGGGGGCGGGTATGATATCTGGCGGGTGGTGCCGCGGAGTTGGGCCCTGCTGTGGGGAGAATTATCCGGCAGGACGCTGCCTGACAAGATACCGGAAACCTGGCGGCAGAAATGGGCCAAAGCGGCTCCCGCACCTCTCCCTGAATACCTGCATGATGACCCGGCTGATTTCCCGCCGAAACCCAGGCGGGAAGAGATCAATGAAAAAAACCGGCGGACGGTGGAGCAGGCTTTGAACAGGCCGGTGTGGAGTTACCTGTTTTAAATTAACAGAGAATTTAGAAACATTTACCATTTCTGAACATATGTGAATTGTTGCACTAGCCGGGGATCTAGGCTATAATGAATACACATTCAGCGGTATGGAGAGGTGATGAAGGTGCTGGCCGAGCAGGTGCAGACGGAAAAAATGCCGCTTATGCCGTATAAGGAATTAAATACCCCGAAAGGGTTGGTCATCGTCAAGGGTCCCGTCCCGCCCGAGGAACTGGCCGAGTTGACCATGAATGAAGGCTTGTCTGCTTTTCGCCCGCCCCAGCGGCAGCACAAGGCCCTGATTGACATTGCTTCCATGGAGCAGGGGATGATTTTTGCCGCGATCCATGGAGAAGAAATCGTGGGATATTGTACTTTTCATCCTCCCGATGAGTTTGAAAGGTGGGGCCAGGCGAATATCCCCGAACTGATTGAACTGGGCGGGCTGGAAGTCAGTCCCCAGTGGCGGGGCTGCGGTCTTGCCCAGGCCATCTTGGAAACGGCCTTTGCCGGCGACCGGTTTGAAAAAAACATTGTGATTGCCACCGAGTACTGCTGGCACTGGGACCTGAAAGGAACCGGACTGCCGGTATTTAAGTATCGCCAGATGATGGAAAAACTCCTGCGCACGGTAGGCATGTATCCCCTGGGTACCGATGACCCGGAGATCTGCTCCCACCCGGCCAACATGCTGGCGGTGCGGGTCGGTTCCAAAGTGCCCAGCGACGCTTTTATCGCTTTCGAGGCACTGCGCTACCAGAGCAGGAGCATGTACTAAGGAATAGGGTTGGCCGTGGAGGACATACTAAGAAGAGCAATACACCACAACTGGAGGGAAACACATGGTCAACCCGATGCCGGAAAACGTCTCGCGGCAGTTTAAATGCCCCCGCTGCGGTTTCATGTTCAGCGTGCAAGGGGACGAAGGGGATTGCCCGACGTGTCATTTTCACTGCACGGAATTCACCTGCCGGGTGGTGGATGGTTCTGATGAAGATTATTAAAGCGGGTTAGGATAACCATGGCAGGTACCGTCTGTCCCTTGTGCAACGGTTTAATTGAAGTGAGCCGCCGGTGTCCCCGCTGCGGCAGCCCGCTGGAAGATCAGGGCCAAGCGGAAGTGTTCTACGATCCTTACAGCCCTTATGAAGACGACGCCCTTGTGCCCACCCTCAGTTCCGCCGCCCCACCGGAAAAGTGGTGCTGGCATGTGGTGGCTTGTCCCGCCTGCCTGGCCCAAGATGTCGTCCCCATTGCCCAGTGGCGGAACCCTCAGCCCAGCCGGTAAACGACTTCGATGACAGCGCCTTCTTCCTCCCGGCTGCGGGAATCGTATCGGACCAGGTCTTCGATTAAAGGATCGGAAATCAATATTTGCCAGGCACGATAAAGAGTTCGTATGAACTCTTTATTTAATGCCTCTTTTCTTTCCAAGAGGGGGCAAGCGTAGGGAAGGTCCATGGTTTCCCAGATCAACCACAGCTCGCCGGTATCGGACAAGTGGGGCGCCAGGGGAAAAGTGCGGCACTGCATGGGCCGTTTTTCCCGCGGGCAGTTGCTGTTGCACTTGATGAAATATGTCTTCCCATACCAGGTGGGAGGAAAATCATAATCCCGCACCCGGTGCCTTTCCCAGGTAAGCCAATCCTTTTCCCCTTGCAGGACCAGGTCCTCGTTCGGGAGGAGATAAATCCCCAGGTCTTCGTCCCCCCGCCGGCAGCAGGCTTTACGGCACAAAGTGCCGCAGTCGTAGGGCACGTGGTTCACCCGGTTCAGCATGTCGTAAATCTCATGAAACGTTTCTTTGCTCAACGATCCCTGCATGAGCCGTTCCCTTCTTTGCACCGGTGTTGTTCCCCCATATGTTACAATTAATCCTGGGAAAATGCAATGACCAAAACAGAGAGGCTGAGGTTATGCTGGATGCCGGTCTGGTGAAAAAGACAGCTGGAGAAATAGGCTTTGACCTGGTGGGTATTACCGCCGCCCGGCCCATGTGGGAACTGGCGGAACTGCTGGAAGAACGCCAAGCCCGGGGTCTGGTCCCGGCTTTTGTCTCCGGTAACGTCGCCGCGCGCTTGGATCCGGGGCTGCTCCTGCCCGGGGCCAAGTCCGTGGTGATGACAGCCATAAACTACTATAACCCGCTCACGGAACAGGCGGCAGCCCTGGGGCTGTCTCGCAGCACTTTCGGGACGGATTACCACCTGGTGCTGGGGGCGATGCTGGAGGAATTGGGCCAAAGGCTCCAAAGGATGGATCCGGGTTTGCGCTATTATCAATTCGTGGATACGGGCCCTTTATTGGAACGGGAACTGGCCCGGCGGGCAGGCCTGGGCTGGTTTGGGAAAAATGCGAGCCTGATCACCCCCGAGTACGGTTCCTGGGTCTTCCTCGGCGGGCTTTTGGTTAACCGGGAGCTGGAGGAAGACCGGCCCCTCCAAAAAGATTGCGCACATTGCACCGCCTGTTTAAAGGCTTGCCCGTCGGGAGCCTTGGAGGAGCCCTACCTGGTCAATCCCCACCGGTGCTTATCTTACCTTACCCAGAAGAAGGGCTTCTTAACCGGGGCCGAAAGGGAACAGCTGGGCGGGCGGGTGTACGGCTGCGATGCTTGCCAGGCGGCCTGTCCCGTCAATCAAAAAACGGCCCAGGCGACGAAACACCGGGACTTTCGCCCTGACTGGCCCGAAGATTTATCCCTGGCCCAGTTGGCCTTGATGGATAACCGGACCTTCCGCCGCCTGTTCGGCCAAAGCGCCCTGGCCTGGCGCGGTAAAACCAATTTAAAACGCAACGCCGTTCTCGCCCTGGGCCGGCGGCAGGACGAAGATGTCATCCCCGTGTTGGCACAAGCCCTCCGGGACCCTGCCCCGGTGGTGCGGGCCCATGCGGCCTGGGCCCTGAGCCGTATGGCCCAGCCCGGGGTCAAAGCCCTGCTCACGGAAACCCTGGCCCGGGAACGGGATCCCCGGGTAGCGGCGGAACTGCAGGCGGCATTAAGGCAGGTCAAATAATTTAATGCCAGTGGAGAATACTAATGCTAGCTTATTTCATCGCAAAGGAGTGGTTGCCATTGTCGACCGCTAAGAAGCTGGCATTAGTGCTTTTTATAATTATAGCCCTGCCCTTGAGCGGTTGCCGGCGGGCCCAGTC
>DULZ01000082.1 GCA_012840125.1 Clostridia bacterium
AGACTATCTGGTAGATAGGCCGAAGGTGTAAGGGCAGCAATGCCTTGAGCCGATCGGTACTAATCGGTCGAGGGCTTGACCTTCGATAAGAATTCTTAGGCTTAAGCTTCGCTGTGGAGTTTTGAGGTAACAGGCTAAGTTACAAGCAAATAATTTCTGGTGGCCATAGCGGAGAGGAAACACCCGTTCCCATCCCGAACACGGAAGTTAAGCTCTCCAGCGCCGATGGTACTAGGGGGTGTGCCCCTGGGAGAGTAGGTCGCCGCCAGAAATTATATTTGACAGGCTAGGATGACAAGATCCTAGCCTTGTCTTTTATTGACGTGCTTTATAGCTATCACTATTATGAAATTGCTGCCCGGTGTGGAGCATGGTAAAATAGTGTTAACATGCAGGAATAGAGGTTGTGGCGATGAGAATAGCGGTCATTGACGGTCAGGGCGGGGGCATTGGCAAACGAATCGTAGAGGCGATTAGGGAACGTTTACCTTGTGATATAGAGATACTGGCTTTAGGAACGAATGCGGTAGCAACGATGCAAATGCTCAAAGCCGGTGCCAATGAGGGTGCCAGCGGCGAAAATGCTATTGTTTACAACATTGATAAGGTGGATATCATCCTAGGTCCTATTGCCATTTTGCTCCCGAATTCCATGCTTGGCGAAATGACGCCCAGGATGGCCCAAGCCATTGCTGATTCTCCGGCCATTAAGATTTTGCTGCCCATCAACCGTTGTGGAGTTTTGATTGCCGGTGTGCGGGATGAGCCGTTGCCTCATCAAATTGAAGACCTTATCAACAAGCTGGCGGAGAAAATTCAGGGTAAAGAAGGATGATGCGGTGTGAAGGATATGCACCTAGTGGCTTCTAGCATAGAAAAGTGGATCCGAGAACAGATTGCTGCAGCCGGAGCCGAAGGCGCCGTTTTCGGTTTGTCCGGGGGAGTGGATTCGGCCGTAGTGGCAGGCTTGTGCAAAAGAGCTTTAGATGATCGGTGCTTGGCGGTTATCATGCCCTGTTACAGCAACAGCCTGGATGTGGAGCATGCTAGGTTGGTAGCGGAGACTTTTCAGGTTCCTTACACAACAGTGGATCTATCCAGCACCTTTGATACTTTGCTGAAAGAGCTCAATAACCACCTGATAGGAACAGGAACGATTCCTCGCGGGGCCGTTGCTAATATAAAGCCACGACTGCGCATGACGACCCTCTACTTTTACGCGGCTTGCTATAACTACCTGGTGATGGGCACGGGTAATCGGAGCGAAATTGCGATTGGCTATTTTACAAAATATGGTGACGGGGGAGTGGACCTGGAACCCATCGGGCACCTGCTAAAGGAAGAAGTTCGTGAATTGGCTGCTTATTTGGGTGTCCCGGAAGTCATTATCAATAAGGCTCCGTCGGCCGGTCTCTGGAAAGGCCAAACAGATGAAGGCGAATTGGGCTTCACCTATGCCCAGTTGGACCATTACCTAAAATTACAAGAGGCACCGCCTGAAATCAAAGCCAAAATAGAGGCATTGCAAAGGGCGAGTGACCATAAACGGCGCATGCCTCCCATTCCAACTACTTGACAAAAAGATCAGGAACTCACGGTGGAGTTCCTGATCTTTTATATGCCGTTTTGCTGGAGCAGCCCGTTGACTAGGTCTACCGCTTTTACCGCATCGCTGGCATATCCGTCCGCGTTAACAATGTGGGCAAAATCCGCTGTGGTTGGTCGTCCCCCGATTATTACTTGAATGCTGTTTCGCAACCCGTTTTGTTCTAATTCATAGATGGTTTCGGGGATCATGGGAAGCGATGTGGTGAGCATGGCTGATAAGGCTACAATGTCCGGTTCATGTTCCTGTACTGCAGCTACGAAATCTTCCGGCTGGACATCGATCCCCAGATCCAGGACTTCGTAGCCGGCACCCCTTAACATCATGGTGACCAGGTTCTTGCCAATATCATGAAGATCCCCGGCCACGGTCCCGATTACGATTTTACCGCGACTTTTTTGGCGGGCTGCGGAAAGATGAGGTTTTAGCGCGTGCAGTCCGGCGTGCATGGCCCGGGAAGCGATGAGAACTTCGGAAATAAAAATCACGTTGTCCCGGAGCTTTTGTCCGATAATTTCCATACCGGGGAGAAGGGCTTGCTCGAGAATGGTATGGGGATCAGTGCCATTTTGCACAGCTAATGTACAGAGCGTCCGAACCCGGTTGGCTTGGCCTTTAACCAGCGCTTCGGTGATTAGTTCCAGTTCCGATCTATCCAACCTCCAATGCGCCTCCTTTGGGATTACAGGGCATTCTGTTTGAACCTACTCGGTGTGATACCTTCGACACGCTTAAAAACTCTGGTGAAGTAGGCCGGGTCATCAAAACCGCTTTTCTCGGCCACCTGCATAATGGTATATTTAGGATTCTTAAGCATCTTTTTGGCCTTTTCGATGCGCACGCGATTCTTGTATTCCATTAAAGTGCAACCCAAGGTATGTTTGAAGATCCTGCTCAAATAGCACGGGCTGAGATAGACGGCCTGGGCGATTTCATCAATGGTGAGTTTTTTGTTGTAGTTTCGCTTGATATAGTCTGCGGCCTTTTGGACGGCTTGTAAATTACGAGTGCCATTGCTTTCAATTACGTAGGCAAGATAAGTGTCCAGCATTTCTCGCGCCCAAAGGCATAATTCTTCCACATTGGTCATGGAAAGTATTTCTTTGTAGCAGTGAGAATTGAGCTGGAGCAACTCTTTCGACATAGCCCCCCCGGCAGCGCAGGCTCGCGATATTACGACGACCAATTCGATGAGGTGCGCTTGTACCGTGTCCAGTTTCGCCGAGTACTTTTCCAATATTTCGGCCAGTATTTCTTCAAGAAGCTGGTGAGCCGCCTCCTTGTCGCCGTTCTTGACCTTGGTTTGCAGCTCATATTCTTTGTCCAGGGAGTACATGGCAAAGGTCCTGGACTCGAGGGTGTGAATCTCTATTTCCGCTTGTTTGCGGGCGTGAATCTCTTCCGCCAGCCTGGCTTGCTGGGCGGCGATCTCTCGCCGCTGTTTCAATACCGTAGCACCGCTCTGCATAATCTGATTGGCGACGATGAACAAAAGATCAGCCGCAGCTTGCACTTGGTCACTCGGCATAATGGGCAATTGGGCCGCAGACCATTTTACCTCGTTTAAATTGACGTCCAGATCCTTTACCATTTCTTCAATCTCATCCAGGAAATAGTCTTCCGGTTCCCACATAAGCACTTGTCCACAAATAATGGCGCCGATGTGGTCTTCTAGCACAATGGGTGCCGCCCACATGATCAACCCGGCATGGCATCGGAAAATATATGGCTCCCCGTATGTCGCTGCATCTTTACATGCCCGCGCATAGGAGCGCTTGCATTTCCTGGCTCCTTGCTCATCCGACCGGATCATCTGGCAAAAACGGCAATCCTTGATCTCGTGATCCGTAGAGACAATGGTTTCCCCGCTATCATCAACTAAAATGGCTTTTAACCCGGTGGATTTGGAAAAAGAACACAACATTTTTTCGATGACGTCTTTTTCAATGCAGTCCCACAGCCAGTCTGTTTTACGGTCGTCAGGGCTGCGTGTTAAATCCGAGTCCACGGTATCACCCCCGATGCCTTCTTCCCGTGCCTCTGGTTATTAAGGAAGAAAACAAAGCAAAGTGCAAAGTCAACTTGATATTTAGTATAGCACACAAATTCGAAAAAGATTAAGTTTTGTGATTTGATAAAATGAGCCATTCACCTGCTGGGTTAGAATGGCTCATTGAAGCAAGACGTTATTTAACAAAGTCGTATTTTTCCGGGTCAAACTTGTCTTTGGGAACGGTTTGCAACATGCGCTCGGTGAATTCCTTTTCGTCGTCAGGGATGGAACTAAGTTGTTTTTCCATGATGTCCAGATAACGAACTTCGCGGTCCGCCAGCAGCAATTCACCGGATTTATGAGCTTCACGGATCTCTTTGATGCTGGCGGCGGCGGCAATTTTGATACGCTCGAAATGGCTTTGTCCCTTCACAATTTCCTGGCTAATTTTTAGCACTATTTGTGGGTCCAGTACGTAAGCTTGAGGATCGTATTTGCGGTCGGATTCGGCCAGCATATCCCGCAATTCCAGCGCCTGGCCGCGGGATGCGGCTACGTTCATCAAGCGGCAGTCATAAATCAAGTTTTCCAGGCTCACCACCGGTGCCATGCCACCTAGGAGCCTGACGTTTTCCACGGATTCGTTACTCCATAGATCCGCTACACAGGCGGCAATGTTCCCTACCGTACTGGAATGGGCGCAGGCAGCGGATTTGCCTTCCATGGAAATAGGGGTGCCGGTAATTGCTTTAATATAAACGCCTTCATATCCGCAGTCTTTATCAGGGCCAACGGCACCTTCCTCCACCGCCACCATGGTGCGTACCGCGCTCATCACCCGGTCAACGGCCGCAAAGACCCTGGGGATGAAGTTCTTGTTAGCTAAAACCATGGAGGTGTTGGCAAAACCGCAGGCCGTGTCGCCGGCCGGGAAGGAGTTGGTTTGCTGGCCTATTTTAACGATATTTTGCCACAGGATTTTCATATCATGAACACCGATGATGCCTAGGGCAAACAGAGCTACCGGCAAATCACAATTCATGACGGCATCGTCGTGGAGATTCTTTCCGCCGATGGATTCAATGGATAGAAAATCCGCTCCTGCCTCCGCTCCCCCAAGGAAAGTAGCCATAATATTGTCCCAGTGTTCGCCGCGGTACATGTGAGTAAGGTTTTTGCCTTCCCGGATATCCACGGGCGTCAAGCGCAGCACACTCTTTAAATTGTACTTGGCTTCATATTCGGCCATAACGTCCCGGACAATTTTGGTAATTTCTATTCCCCACTGGGGATTAAAAGTGCACGGAGGAAGAAGTTCGATTTCTACCACGAGGCCGGGCACGTTTAACTCATGGGCTTTGGCGCAGATTCCTTCAATCATTTCTCTGTACTGTTCTTTAACTTTTGGAAAAGTTTCTTCCGTGATCTGCATGGGAGGAAGGGTGAAATTAATCTCCGGGTAAATCGTTCCTCCCCCAATCACCATGCCGTTCTTACAGTGGACCGGCTTGCCTGCTTTTCCGTAAACAAACTCATTAAGATTGGTGTAATAGACTTGGTCAAACTTAATACTCACAAGTTTCCCCCCACTCGTTAACTTAGCAACTGGTTTACTAGTTCCACCGCCGACGCAGCATCCGGAGCGTAACCATCGGCGCCAATCTCATCGGCAAATTCCTGAGTTATGGGTGCGCCACCCACCATTACTTTGACTTTGTCCCTTAGAGCGGCGACCTGCAAGGCTTCAATAGTTTGTTTCATGGCTAACATAGTGGTGGTCAGTAAGGCCGATAGCCCCAAAACCTGCGCGTTATTTTCTTGGACTGCTTGGACAAATGCTTCCGGAGCAGTGTCGGTACCTAAATCCACTACTTTATATCCGGCGCTTTCCAACATCATGCCTACCAGGTTCTTGCCGATATCATGGAGGTCGCCTTTAACGGTTCCGATGACTACGGTTCCTTTATTGGTCATCTCCCCATCTACCAATAAGGGTTTTACCATATCCATCCCGGCGGTCATGGCCCGCGCAGACATTAACACTTCCGGGACAAACATGTCACCGACTTTGAAGCGCTGGCCGACCACATTCATACCTTTAATTAGACCTTCATTGATGATTTCTAAGGGCTTTAGACCTTCAGCTAAAGCTTTTTGGGTTAATTCCTTCACTTGTTGTTCCTGTCCTTCGATAACTGCCTGGCTTAAGGCCTCCAAGAAACTCATGGCTACTCTGTACCTCCTTTATTTTTGTTCTGTACGGCTGGCTAGTTTTTTAACTGGCGGCAGTCCTCACCCCTTTTTCGGCTTATCGGTGGGTTGTGTTGCAAAAAGCTTAAAAAAGTATACAAGATTTAGTCAATTTAAATTGTAAAACTGTAGCTTCACCAAATGAATGGATTATCTTAACAATAATTGTTTTATCCATACCTTTCGTCAGCCGCAAATGAGCCGGAAGAATTGCTTGCGAAGAGGCAGTTTCAAAGACAGGGACCCGGTGTAAACAGCAAAAAAGTGAAAGAAAGAAAAGAAAATTCCATGCCATGAAATTAAGTCTTAAGCTAAGCTATTAGGAGACACGGCGAACAGGAGGGAGGAAAAGTGACGCGACTTGACGTGATCTCCGGGTTTCTGGGAGCAGGAAAAACAACGTTCATCTTGCGGCTTATCCAAGCCTTAAAAAATGAAAAGATAGCCATTATCGAAAATGAATACGGACGAGTGGGTATCGACGGCGATATAGTGAGGACAGCCGGTATGGATGTTTATGAGTTAACTAACGGCTGTATTTGTTGTTCCTTAAAGAATGACTTGCGTCATACTCTCGAAACCATTTTGGAACGGCAAGTGGACAGGGTTGTTTTTGAGCCTTCAGGGATATTCGTCTTAAGTGAGCTCTTGGACTTGTTTAAAGATCCTGGGCTTCGCAGCCGCTGTGCCCTGAATGCAGTTGTTACGGTGGTGGACGCTACAAATTTTTTTACACACCTGGATCGTTATCCCGGGTTTATTAAGGACCAAATTCAAGGAGCAAGTGTTTTAATAGTCAGTAAATCCCAATTGGTTGATGCCAGGGTGTTGCGAGAAATCGAGGACCATTTGTGTCGCCTTAATCCGATGGTGCCGGTGTGGAGCAAGCCATGGGATGAGTTGTCCGACCACGTCTTGCTGGGATTCTTGGCAGGTAGCCACCGGAAAAGTTTGGGACGAGAATTAGCACGGCCTCAGGGGGAACATGAATTCGAGGCTTTCAGTATCATTACCGGGAAGCAGTTTACCGAAGAGCAGTTAGTATGCTTTTTGCACCAGGTTCTGAACGGTGTTTATGGAGGGATTGTGCGAGGTAAAGGTGTGGTACCTTCGGGACAGGGAGGGCTTAGTTTCAATTATGTAACCGGCCAATATGAGGTCAGACAGACCTCGGATTGTTCCGGCAAAATCAGTTTAATTGGTCGCGACATGAAGGTGGAGGAACTAAAGAAATTTTTTCAATAAAATCAAGGGGCACCAGCCCTGGAGAGAGGGCGGTGCCCCACGTGTTTTAGGCTAAAATTCGAATTTGCCGGCCCGATAGGCATTCAGGTAATTAGCGCAGTATTCATCCCTACCCACGAGGGTCTCAGCAATGATTAGGTTCCCCATCATGCGTTTATCAAGGGGATTGATGATGAGGGCATCAATGCCTTTCGCAACGGCCATGATGGCGAATACCTGGTTAATATACTTCCGATTGGGCAAACCGTAGGAAACATTGGACAAACCGCAAATGGTGTTGACGTTGAATTCTTTCTTGAGTCCTTCCACAGCCTTGAGAAACTCGATGCCGAATCGCTGGTTGGTTGATACCGGTTGCACCAGCGGGTCTACGTAGATGTTTTCGAATTTGATGTTATTTTGTACTAATAGGTTAACTAAACGGTCAGCAATCTTGAGCCGTTCCTCTGCTGTTTCCGGCATACCCTCGTCGCTCATGCATAAAGCTATCACTTTTAGATCAGTGCCCGCCAGTACCGGAAGTAGGGCCTCGTAGCGATTTTTCTCCAGCGAAATGGAATTGATCATGGCTGTGCCTTTATGGACCGAGAGAGCTGCTTGAATGGCTTCCGGATCCGGGCTGTCCAAGCAGCAGGGGGCGTTACCGGTAGCTTCCTGTACGTTGGTTACCAACCATTTCAGGTATTCAGCTTCCTTTCCAACAAAGATCCCGGCATTTACATCGATAAAGTGGGCGCCGGCTTGGTACTGGTCAGCGGCGATTTGTCTGATGGTCTCCGCATCTTGATTTCTGATAGCATCGGCAATTTGGCTGCGGCTGGCATTAATCAGCTCACCAACAATTAACAATGTTATTCCTCCTTTTTAAATATTTTGTAAATACTGCGAATCGGGGGCTATTGGCAAAATTCATTGTAATTGTTCCGGAACTAATGATCCATGGACTTATTTGTCTTATCTTGAATAATTTGAACCATTCTTTACCTTGAAGATAAATTCTGCTAAGGGGTTTGCTTCTTGGAAGAGGTTCTTTAGTATGCTACAATACCCTGTGTAAATGAGTGTTTTGCGAGGTGAGAAACTAATGGCTGGCCATTCTAAATGGGCTAACATTAAGCACAGGAAGGCCAAAGCGGACGAAAAGAAGGCAAAAATATTCACCAAAATCGGCCGGGAACTGATGGTGGCAGTGAGACAAGGAGGGCCTGATCCCGAGGCGAACCCACGGTTAAAGGCTGTTATCCAGAAGGCCAAGAGCGTGAACATGCCCAACGAAAATATCATGCGCCATATTCAAAAAGCAACGGGAGGCGCTGATAATACCAATTACGAAGAGGTTGTGTATGAAGGTTACGGTCCCGGCGGCGTCGCCATCCTTTTAGAGATTATGACCGATAACCGCAACCGCACTGCCGGGGAAATAAGGCACCTGTTTTCCCGCAACGGCGGAAACCTGGGTGAGAGCGGCTGCGTGGCCTGGATGTTCCAGAGCAAAGGGATCATTAACTTGGAATTGGGGGATACTGATGATCCCGATACCGTTATGATGGAGGTCATCGAAGCGGGCGCGGAAGATGTCAGCATCAACGACGGTTTGGTAGAAGTGGTAACCTCGCCGGAGGATTTTGAAAAAGTACGGGAGACCCTGGCCGGTGCCGGGTACAAGATCCAGTCGGCGGAATTAACCAAAGTTCCCCAAACGACGGTGCAAATTTCGGATCCGGAGCAGGCCAAGCAGTTGCTGCGGCTGATGGACCTGCTGGAAGACCACGACGATGTGCAGGATGTGTATGCCAATTTCGACATACCGGACGAGTTGCTGGAACAAGTGCAATAGGCTGTCCCACGACAGCCTATTTTTTTTGTTTAAATTTTCCTCCAAATGGCAATAGTATATATCACCACAAAGCCAAGCGGAGGTTGGAAATGATGACGGGAAAACGCAAATGGGCCCTGGCCGGATGGATGGGACTCATACTGGCCCTGGCGGTCTTTCTGAACGGGCCCCGGATCAACCCCCCGCAGGCGCCTGTAAAGCCTGTAACCGGTTCCTTGGCGCAGGTGGCACAAGACGCCGGGCAAAGGGGCAAGCTAACGGTCCGGTACATGAGGGAATACTTAAAGTGCGGTCACCTGGTAACTGAGGGCACCGGGGAAATGGCGCCTGAAGAGTTGTGGGAGCTGTTAGAGGAAAAAGGCGGGGTGAGAATGCAAGAAGCGGGCGATCAGGCCCTGGTGATTGAAACGGAAGATGCCTTTTGCCCCGCTGACGCCAACAAAAGAAGTCTTGGCATTGCCGGTGATTACCTGGCCATCTTCAAAGGTCCGGCAGCTCTGGGGGAAATCGAAAAAGTGACGCAAATTAGAGTGGAACAGCTGCCGGAGGAATGGCGGGAACTTCTCGCCCGGGGCGCCCTGGAATTTCATGATGAAACCTCCTTGCTGGAAGCCCTGGACAGCCTGGATGAATACCAATCTTAGTGTTGACATGGTTTAAGAGGGAGCCATATCCCGATTAAGCCATGTTTTTTTGTCTTTGGCCGGACTGGGCCCGAGGTCCGGGCACAAACATGTCCATTTACCTTGCAGG
>DULZ01000083.1 GCA_012840125.1 Clostridia bacterium
ATTGTACGGAAGACGACGGTGAGGTCCCGTTTTGGGATGCGAAATATGTCCAGATCCGTGTCTCCGCCAGCGCTCTTAATAATAAAAGAACGATAACGGAGACCATGGAGACTATCATCTCCAGGTCCATCTACCAGGAAGCTTCTCCGGGCTGGGGAATCAGGATTTGTGCGTTCCGGGGTTGGCCTGCAAATATGGGTGAAAAGGTACCTGTCGCCGGGGTCAAGGTTGCCATTGACGGGCCCAAGAAAACCTGGACCAGTACCAACAACCGCGGTGCCGCTTTGTTCTTTTTGAATGGTAATGAGACAGGTAATTATAAGGTTACTGTAGAGGCTCCCGGTTCCATGATGGTTATGCCCGGAGATCGGTCATTTGAACTGGACGTAAAGCATAATACAGAAGACCCTGTTGAACGATGGGCGAAAAGAAGAGTTCTGGTGGAATACCCGTGTTACTTGGATCTCACCGTCCGGGATGCCGGTACAAAGAACCTAATTGAAGCAGCCTATGACGAGGAGAGTCACCTGGAAATCCGCAGTCCTTTTTATCCTTATGTACAGAGGATGGAGGTTCGCTCTCCCGTATTGTCAATTGCGGAACCCTTATGGCCTCTAGGGCCCGGTGAAACGGGAGCGTATGGGCTCAGCCTGCGCCATGTCCAAGGTTATCACGACGCGGAAGGAAATGAGTTTTTTTGGGTAACCGGGCAAAAGGAAGAAACTGCATGGAACGGCACTTTTGCCGGCCCCGGTGAGCGCTTGGCTTTAATTGCCTATTTGCTCCCTATCCCGCCTACTCCTTCCGGTGATGATGTCCAGGATGCGACCGGGCTTGTGCAGTGGCTTAACGGCAACAGTCATGTAGTCACTAGCAATATCAAGGAAGACAAGGCTCGAGCGACAACTGATGCAGGTGACTTGGCAAAGGTTGTTTGGAAAAGTGGAAATCCTCAAGACACCATTAAGTTAAACAATGATAACAGCTTCGTCTTTACCGCATCCGCCATGTATTGGGAGCGCAATTTCTACACTCAGGCTCATATGCGAGTAGCAGCTGAGTTGCATGTGTTTAACGGGTGGGTCCATTTAGAGGATAAGAATGCAAACAAACAAGGGGAGTTAAGCTTGTTCGTTCCCGACGGGCTTGGTATTCCCGGCAGCCTCATTCCCGGCGGTAACCCGGAACGTGTTTACGGGGAAGTTCATTTCGTGGAAGGACTATTCTTAGGCGATCCCAGCAATGAGGAAAATCTAATCGCCAAAGGCGCTTACTACTTCCCTGATGGTGCCAGGCTCCCAGAAGATGCTAGACTGTTGATTCCCATGATCCCGTCTAATCTCCGATGAGGTGTCTACCATGAAGGGGTATTTTGAAAACCGGCGCGGGTTGACCCTGGTGGAGCTACTCATTGTCCTGGCTCTTTTATCAATCATCCTAATAGGCGTCGTTAATCTTTTCAGCTTTATTCTCCGGACCTTCGATTGGGTGGAAGGGGAAACCCAACGACAGCAGGAGGTAAAACGGGCCTTGTCCATGCTGGGCAATGACATCAGGAATGCCAGACCCCTTGAGGACCAGCTCATCGGGGTAGCTATTAATCAATCCGGCACGGAACTGTTATTGGGGCCTGAAGGACAGGGGTGCATCCGTTACCAGGTGAGACAGAATGCACTGTGGCGGCAGGTGCATGATGGACATGGTTTTACCGATCAACCGGGGAAGATCCTTGACCTGGTGGTGCAACCCGGTGATAGGCCTTTCCAAAGAAATGAAAAGACTGTTTTCGTGCACCTGAGAATCGATTATAGCGGCGGTAGGAAAGCCGGAAAACTTATGGAAATCACGGCGGAGTTCACCGTGAGAAACGGTTTGCTGGAAAAGGAGGATTAATATGTTCAAACTCCTTTGGCAAAATGAGGATGGCATGGTGTTGCCTCTCGTAGTAGTCATGATTGCCGTTTTTACTATTCTAGGGTTCAGTGCTCTTTTCATGGTAGATACGCAAGCCGGCTTGGAGGAAAAAGAAATCCATAGGACTGGTGCCCTGCACTATGCGGAGGCCGGCATCAATGATTACCTGGGCCATTTGAACAGGCGGATTAATGTGCCCTGGGACAAATGGAATGTACCCGTACCTTTTGAAGACGGCTACTACCAATTAGAGCAGGTAGAATTTGATGAAAGCTCCTTGACCAGGGTAATTCAGGCCACAGGATGGGTTGCCGGCGACGAGGGCAACAAGAGAACTATCCGGGCAAAAATCGGGCGGAGAGCATTTAACGAGTACGCCTATTTTTCTCATGATGACGGCCCAAACATTTACTGGAAAACGGGAGAGGTGTGTTATGGTCCATACCACACTAATAATATCCTTAACATAAGCGGGACACCGACCTTTTACGGGCCTGTCACTTATTCCAAGGACGTTATCGGAGTTGGTAACAATGCCAAGAAGATTTTTAGGGCCGGTTATAGAATGGTTCCGGAGATTAAACTGCCCAACAATAATTATCAATTAAAGGAAAGAGCTCTGGAAAGGGGTCACTATTATTTCGGTCGGACCAGGATCCTTCTTGATGGGGATAGATACCATGTGAAATACTACGAAGAGATTACCGATGGACGCGGTAGAAAAACCTACCAAGAACAAGAAAAAAGGAACCTGCCCTTGCCGGAAAACGGTGTAATCTATGTGGACGGCGGCAATGACGGTAAGTTTGCCGCCACCTCCGGCAACTTGTTTATTGCCGGTGAGCTTTCCGGTAACTTGACGGTGGGGGCGGCAAACGACATTTACATTCTAGGATACGATCCTTTGGAAAACCAATGGGAGAAAAATGTTAAGCAGGGCAATAAAACGGTCACCAAAAAACCCGATCCGGTACCTAATGCCGCGACTCAGGGGATTGTTTATAAAAACACTGTCTTTAGACAGGTGAAATCAGGTAAGGAAGTTACCGGTTATGAGGCTGACGGGGATGATATGCTGGGTTTGGTGGCCAATAACAAGATCAGGATTTTAGGCGAAGATTGGTTTGACGGGGTTAAAGCCGATGTGGCTCCAAATAACATCACCATTCACGCAGCCCTTTTCTCCATCAATGAAGGCTTCGGTTACGAAAGCTATACGAAATATAAAAAAGAAAACATCATTTTAAGGGGGTCCCTTGTCCAGCACACTAGAAAGCCGGTCGGTGAAACCGATTGGATGGGTAAAAAAACGGGGTATTACAAGGATTATGCTCATGATCCGAGGATGTTGACCACAGCACCTCCCAATTTCCCTGAGCCTTTAAACACCGGGTGGGAGATTAAGGAATGGATTGTAGATCCTCCCGAGGACCGGTAATGAACCGGCTGCGTTATCTTTACCCCTGAATGCGGCCGCCGGCGGGAACAGTCGTGATGATGCCGGCGCTCCCTTTACACGTGAAAACAGCACCCCGTTGCCCGGGGTGTCTTTTTTGACAGATCCTGTCGTTTCCTGACGGCAAAAAGTGAAATATTTTGGCAGGAAACAACAAACTTAGAGAGAATTGTTAATTTTCAGAGGCAGAAATACTGGATTTTAGGATATCGGGGAGGAAAGAGGATACCTCTCATGGCTGTTTTCTATTACCGGGCTCGCGACAAGAAGGGGCAATTGGTGGAAGGAAGCCTTACCGCCAGCAGTCGACTGCAAGGAGCCCAGGAACTCAGGCAGCAGGGATTGTTTCCCCTCGAGATTAGAGAAAGGGCAATTTTCCAAAACAGGCCGACCTTAAAATTTGCCATTACAAAGAAAACACAGCACCTTGCCGTTTTTGCACACCAAACGGGAGCGATGTTGGAAGCAGGATTACCCGTGCTGACTTGTTTAGAGTTAGTAAAAGAACAGCTTTCCCAGGAATATGGGCAGGCTTTAACAGCCGTACAGCAAGACTTAAAGGAAGGAAGTTCCCTGGCCGGCGCTTTAAAGAAGCATCCCCATGTGTTTCCTCCCCTGTTGACCAGCATGGTAGAGGCCGGGGAACTCGGTGGAATCCTAGTGGAGGTTTTATACTGGCTGGCAGAGCTTTATGAGAGAGAGACTCATTTGTTGGAAAAAGTCAAGTCTGCATTGCTGTATCCCTGCTTGGTGCTGGTGCTGGCCCTATTAGCACTGGTATTCTTGTTTATCGCAGTCATACCCAATTTTGCACACATTCTGGAGAACATGGGGGCGGAAATACCTCTCATCACGCAGTTGATCTTGACTACGGCACGGAAGCTGGCCGACGGCGGATTCTTTTTGGCTCTGGTCTTAGGGCTGCTGCTGGGCTGCACCTATTATATCTCAAAGTCGCCGGCGGGGAAGGGTTGGCGGGACAAGTTGCTGCTTGAATTCCCATTGATTAGGGATTTGACGGTCAAAATGCTGTCTGCCAGGTTTTGTAGGATGCTCAGTGCCTTGTTGAGGAGCGGTGTACCTATCTTGCAGGCCGTCACCGTGGTGCAGAAGACCCTCGGCAATCAACGGGCCCAAGCAAGATTGTCTTTAATCGTAACTGATTTGCAGGAAGGCAGGAGTTTAGGAAGCTCCCTGGCCAAAATGGGGCTTTTTCCTCCGCAGCTGGTGGCGGTGGTTGTTGCCGGGGAAGAGTCAGGACAATTACCCGAGTTCTTGTTCAAGTTGGGCCAAATGTATGAGACGGAATGCCACCGGACCTTGGAGCGGGTTACCGTCTTGCTGGAGCCTGCTTTGATGTTGTGCCTGGGCGGTTTCGTCAGTTTTGTCGTCATCGCCCTGTTGTTACCGCTGTTTACCCTGATTGGTTCTCTATGAGCCGCTGCCGGACCCATCAACGTTCAATACCAATCAGGTTTGCCTGGAATAGGATTCTTTATACCGTGAGGACCATGAAGAAAGGAAAACCAAGAGGGTTTACTTTGTTAGAAGTTATCACCACCATAGCCATCTTAGGCATTATCTTAACCATGGCCGTGCCTAACCTGCATAAACCGCTGGCCAGGTACCGACTACAAAGTACGGGTATGCAGTTGGCTGCGGATTTGCGGTGGGTGAGGCAGCAATCCATTTACGGTAAGGCTACTGTGGTACATATCTGGTTTTCTTTACCGGATAATTTTTACATGGTCCGGGATGGTACCAAAATCATCGTCTACCGCACGCTGCCGCCCGGTATCCGATTTGCGGAAGTGGAACTCCAGCAGAGACCGTTTACTTTCACCCTTTCCGGAGCGCCCGGGGGCGGGGGCAGGATTGTGCTAAAAAACGATTACGGGGAAAGGTGTTATGTGTATATTATGCCCTCCACCGGCCGCATCAGGGTGGAGATGGGGAAGGGACAGTGACGTAAGGCGAAAGGAAGACGGCTTTTCCTTCATCGAAGTCGTGGTGGCGGTTTTCATACTATGGTTGGTGGCGGCACCCTTTGTTTCCATGTTTGTTCATTCATTCCAGGCATGTATCGCCGCCGGGGAAGAAACCCAGTCTCTTCATCTCATGCAGGGTATTTTGGAAACCATCCTGGATCCCTCGGCAACACCGGCCGCTACCGGAGGATTTGTCACCCATCCCGCATGGCCGCGGTACGAATACAGGATTATGGTCCAACCCCATAGCGGTGTATTCCTTGACCGAGTCACGGTAGAATTGCGTGATACCGGTCGACCCGGTCAAGTAATTTCGTTTACCACATTAAAGGCCAGGCGAAAGCTATATGAAACGGCTTCTTTCCAGTAAAGGTGTTACCGCCATAGAGGTAGTCCTCAGTACCGGTTTACTGCTGGTGCTGCTCATACCCTTTTATGGGTTCCTTTACACCGGTATCAAGTCGTACCAAGCCATAGAAACACGAACCAATCATCAACAGAATCTCCGCATCGCCCTGGAGGCTATTGCCTGGGACCTGCGGCACTGCACCGGGTTGGTGGAAACGGCCGCGAATGTCAGGTTGGATGAACACAACTTGCTGCTGGTGAACAGCCAACAAGAGACTATCTGGTATTACTTGAGCGGCGAGGACCTGCGGTGGGCTGTGAAAAAGAAAGCCGACACCAGGTTCCAGGCCCATAACCCGGTGGCGGGAGGCATTACGGACTTGAGATTCCGTTACAACCGTTACCCTCCCAGTCACAGCACCCAAGTAACCATTTTGATAGAAGGTATGGACAAGCTTGGACGAGTCTACCGGTTGTCGTCAACGATAGCTTTAAGGGTTGATAGCTCCGATGCTTGGCGGTGGAAATGAAATCCTTGTGGATAGCCGGGGTTTTATCCTTTTTCCCACGGTGATGCTGGTCATTTTAGTGCTGGTCATTGGACTGGCCACCCTAGAACTGGCAGGAACAGAAGTAAAGCTTAGCGGGAACCACAAGCTGGCTCTGGAAGCCCTTTACCTGGCTGAAGCAGGGGTGCAAATGGCCCTTCACATGTTGGAAAGGGATCCGGCCTGGCAGCAAGGTTACCGGAACTATCCCCTGGGAAGAGGTGTCATTAAGACTGTCACCGTTACCCACGAGGGTAACCTGGTCACTATTGAATCACAAGGAGAAGTACTGGGGGTGGGCCGGAGAATCAGGGTGCAGTTGGAGAAGGTACCTGTACCTTTCACTCATGTAATAGAAACTAATTCCTTAGACTTGCGACCGGGTGCGATGGTTATGGTGGAGGGTGACGCGGTTCATTTCGGCGACTTTGCTCTGGCGCATGGGGAATTGGATGCCCTTTTGACTGTAGAAGGTTCGGTGCGCCTGGCCGGCGGCCGCTTTAAGGGAGCCATGGCGGCTACCGGAGCGATTACGGTGTACCCTGACGCTCAGGTGGAAGGCACCCTGATCAGCGCCAAAGAGGTCAGCGGAGTGGAGGGATATGCTGGCGTACCTGTGATACTGCCTGCCGGGTCCCTGCCGCCGGACCTGCACTGGTATTATCAACAACCTCGTTTTCCCGTGGAAGAGCCGGTCTTAGACCTGGGCGAACTAAGTTCCGGCTTTTACATCGCCGGCGGCGATTTAACCCTGGTGGGACAAAACCCGGTTTCGAATTATCAAGGATCCGTGGCCGTGGTTGTGCCGGGCACATTATTTGTTCATTGCAATTTGATCCCAGAAAACCCGGAGCTGGATACGCTGGTTCTGGCGGCTGAAAGGATCGTCGTGTCCCCCTGGGTTACTGACTGTGCCGGGATCTTCCTGGCAGCAGAAGAGATTCAAATCGAAGGAGGTACCCTGAGCAGGAAGCTGGCGGGCAGCCTGGTGGCGCCTCGCATCTCCATTGGACCGGGACAGGTGACGCTGTCCTATTATCCTTTCCCCGGTGCACATCTCGTCAAACAGCCGCAGATGCTTTTACAGGTAAATAAATGGCAAGAAATCATGCTGATGAAGTAGAGGTGAAGATATTTGTGGAAAAGGTTTCTTACGCGGGAACGGCTGCCTTTAGGCCTGGCCTGGGAAGAGGACGGGATTCGCATCATAGAAATAGACCATGGAAGGCCGGGCTACCGCGTAAAAGCATTCAACTTTCCTTTTCCTGATCCGGTGGTGGAAACAGGCTGCCAGGCCGGTCACCGGCTCCTGGCAGAGTTTATGAGAAGGATCGTAGCGGAAAACCGCTGGCACAAGAAACCGGTGGTTACAGCGCTGCCGTCTCACCAGGTTATCATCAGAAACCTTAAGTTTCCGCAGATGCCCAGGGCGGACCTGCACAAAGCTGTAGTGTGGGAAATCAGTCAAATCCTGGACGGGGATTTGTCCGCCTTTACTTACGATTACCTGGTGGCAGAGGAACCCGCACCCGGCGATGAGCAGAAAGACATCAGCGTAATGATTGCCGCCATGGAACGAGAAAAGGTGATGGCATATTACCGGTTGTTTGTAGAAGCAGGTTTTCAACTGCAAGCCATTGACGTGGTTCCTTTGGCTTTGAAAAGAGCCCTGCTGGGAAAGGGAGAGACCATTGATGGCCGGAAGCCGGTGGTGTTATTGGACCTGGGCAATTGCTGCAGCCAACTGGCGGTCATCGATGAAGGTATGCTGACACTCACTCGTTCCCTACCGTATTCGTTTTCTGGCCCCGGTGAACACGACCGGGTGCCGGGAGGAACGGCGGCGCCGCCACACTCCAAACTGCTGTTGGAGATCAAAAAGACCTTGGACTTTTTTCAAGCGGAACGGAGGCGGCAGGTCACAGGCATTATTGCCAGCGGTAGGGCTCTTTCCCCCTTGAGCCTGCAAATGCTGCACATGGATCTAGGTATCCAGGTCATACCCGGCCTGCCCGGCAGGGGTTTGCGGCTGGACCGGTATCCCGATCCCAGTTATGCGGTGGCCATGGGGCTCGCCTTGAAAGGAGTGCGGGATTAGATGTCCATTAACCTGCTGCCGGAAGAGATCCGGGTGCATCATATCAACCGGGAGCAAAAGTCTTTATGGCTGGTCCTGCTGATCCTGTACGCCGGCCTTTTCGCCGGTTCCAACGGTTTCTTGTTCTACAAGATCAGTGCCAAGCCCGTGGACGAGGCCGCCTGGCATAGGCTCCAAATGGAGCACCAGCAGGCGGAAGAGACTTTAGCCCAGTTAAATGATGCATTAGACAGGATCATTGAAGAAAAGAATGCATTGGAAGCTTTATGGCAAAGGGAACAGGAGCAGGCTGCCGTCGTGGCCTTCATCCTTGAGCAGGTGCCCACGTCCATGCGCCTTCTGAAACTGCAAGTAACGGAAGAAGACTGGGCAACCTTGTCGGGAGAAGCCAGCAGCCTGGAAGAAATCAGCCTATGGGTTGGAGCTTTGTCAAGGCAGGCCCTCTTCCGAGAAGTAACCCTTGCCCAGCTGGATGTGAACCGGGAGACGGGAGTCAGCATCTTTACCATTGATTTGAGATTCAACCGGGAGCCATAATGGTGACGCCATGTACAGCTTGTCAGGAAGAGAAAAAAAGCTTGTAGCCCTTGCCGTTGGGTTATCGGCTTTTGTTTTTTGGTACAAGATTTTTTTCGGGTTGTTGCTGCCCCAGTATCACCAACGGCAGCACTTAGAGGCAGAAACCCTCGGTCTGCAGGAAAACCTGTCCCGATTGTCTGCCACGATAGCCGGGAAGGAAAGCATTATCGCAGATACAGAGGAGGAAATAAAGGCCATTAAACATCAATTGACTTCCCCTTCCGGCTTTTTACTTTATGAGCTGGGCAGGTTGGCGGCAGGCAGAGTGGCTTTGTCGGGCATGGAGACCCGTGCTCTCCGTCATGACGGCAATTTCCTTGTTAGCCACGTGTCCGTTGAACTGGAAGGCAGCTACCAGGCCATCGTTGATTTAGTGCGAGAGCTGGCAGGAGTGCCGGGTATCAGCTTTAGAGAATTAACATTCAACCGGGCAGAGGACGAAAGCCCAGGAAGGGTTACGGCTCGCCTTACAGTTCAACATTTTGATGTAGCGGACAGGGAAAGGTTCCCTGAAGAACCGGGCTTCCGGTACGAGCCCTACCAAAGCTTTGCTCAACTTGAGCCGGGTGAGGACCCGGATGATACGATGGATGAGACGAGCAGTGAAACTGTGCAAGAACCTGCTGCCCCAGAACAGGACGGTGCCTACCGGTGGCCCTTGGCACCTTATACGTTTCCGGTCAGGTAGAATTTCGGGTATTTCGCCGAGGTAAGGGTGAGACAATGGGAAAGTACATAAAGACTGTTTGCTTTGCGCTGCTATTTCTCCTAGTCACAGGTGTGGCCGCTTTTCCCGGGCAGGAGGCCGGGATTGGGCAAATCAAAGCTATCTATCAAAATATCAGGCTGGTGGTAAACGGGAGGACGGTGGACCTGCCGGTAACTCCTTTTCAAGTCGAGGAAGGGCATTTGATGGTTCCTGTCCGGGCATTGGCAGAGGCATTGAACTGCAGGGTGGAATGGGATCCAAATGAGAATATTGTATACATCAACAACCATTTCCTGTTAAGAAGTGATTGCAGTAACCGGGTACCTTACGTTTACGTGGAAGAACTTCCTGTCTTGCGCAATGTCGGGCCTTTCTTTCAGTTAAAGAGCAGGCCGATTACCATTGCTTCCAGGCAATTTGGGCATGGCTTGGTGGTAGAACTGGTGGCACCGCCTCCCAACGGGAAGGAAGAGGAAAAACCTGCCCACTACGCGGAAGCCGTAGTGGAACTGGGCGGCAAGTACACCTGGTTGGAGGGCTTCTTGGGTGTAGACGACGAGACCCGGAACAGTCGTGGGAGTTTTATCTGCGAGATCTACGGGGATGACCTGCTCATTCACCAGTCGGAAATCATCAGGCCGTCCCAGTATCCTCAAAAATTCATCGTCAATGTAACAGGATTTCACCGGCTAACTCTCCTGGTCCGCTGGGAGGATGCCGGCCGGGGCGATTATGACCGGCTCTGGGCTGCGGTGGCTGATCTCCTGGTTTATTGACCCGTTTCAGGCGCCACTGACGCTAAAGAATTTAAAGGAGAGCCCATCACCCAGAAGGAATATATTCATCCAGCATGAATAATACTAGGGATCAAGGAAAAAAGGGGTGATGCAGATGCTGGAGAAACAGCAGTTGGAAACAATTCTAGCCACCGCCCTAGGGGAAGGTGGGGATTTTGCCGAACTGTTCATGGAGAGGAAGACCAACACCGGCATCAGCTGTGAAGACAACCGGATTGAGAAGATTATCTCCGGTATCGAGCTGGGAGCCGGGATTCGGGTCATAGTCGGCGAAAATACAGCTTATGGATATACAAATGATTTGTCTTTGGAAGGGCTGTTAGAGGTAGCGAGAGTGGTGGCGAAAGCGGCTAAGGGAGCTGCCGGAAGCGTTAAAATTGAGTTGAAAAAAGCTGAGCCTCCCGTTGCTTTTGAGGTCAGGCAGCTGCCCACCGGGGTCAGCATCGATGAAAAAGTGCGGCTGGTGGAAGCAGCCAATGAAGCTGCCCGGGCTCTGGATGAACGGGTTATCCAAGTAGCCGTGGCGTACGGAGACGTAATCCAGGATGTGTGGATTGCTAACAGCCTGGGCAGGTATGTGGAAGACCGGCGGATTCGCACGCGCTTTGTCGTTAACGTGGTAGCGGCCGAGAACGGTTTGATCCAGACCGGTTATGAAGCAATTGGGGGACATGTCGGTTTCGAACTCTTTGATGAAGTATCCCCGGTGGAATTGGCGAAAAAAGCCGCCCAGAGGGCTTTGTTGATGCTAAGAGCCAAACCTGCTCCGGCGGGTCAAATGATGGTGGTGATGTCCGGAGAAGCAGGCGGCACCATGATCCATGAAGCCTGCGGTCATGGTTTGGAAGCAGACCTGGTACAAAAACAGCTATCAGTCTATAGAGGTAAAATAGGGCAAAAAGTTGCCTCCGAGCTGGTGACCGTTATTGATGACGCCACTTTGCCGAATAAGTATGGTTCTTTTGCGTTTGACGATGAGGGCAATCCGGCCCAGCGGACCGTTCTCATTGAAAACGGGATCCTGAAAGGCTATATGTACGACTATTTAACGGCCAAAAAGGAAGGGAAAACGTCCACCGGTAACGGCAGACGGGAATCTTTCCGGGATCGTCCCATTGTACGGATGACTAATACGTTTATCGCCCCCGGCAATTCGGATCCGGAAGAAATCATTCGATCCGTGCAAAAAGGTTTCTACGTGAAGAAAATGGGTGGCGGTCAAGTCAATACCACCAATGGTGACTTTGTTTTCGATGTGACCGAAGGCTATTTGATTGAGAACGGGAAAATCACCGAACCGGTCAGGGGAGCTACTTTAACCGGCAATGGGCCGCGAGTATTACAAATGATTGATATGGTGGGAAATGACCACGGATTTGCTATTGGCACGTGTGGCAAGGACGGCCAGGGAGTACCCGTATCAGACGCTCAACCAACCATCCGTATTCCACAACTGACCATCGGCGGCTTATTAGACTAAGGAGGGAATTAGATGGACAAATACCAGATCCTGGCGAAAGAATTGGTGGAAAAAGCAGCAGCCAGCGGGGCCCACCAGGCTGAAGTGTATATCTCGAAAGGAAAAGAATTGACCATCGAAGTAGCCAACGGTCAAGTGGAAGCATTAAAAAATGCCGAGGAACATGGCCTGGGCATCAGGGTCCTCGTAGACCACCGGTTAGGCTACGCTTATACTTCGGATTTTTCTCCGGCAGCGTTGGAAGCGACCCTCACTCAGGCCATTAAGAACGCGGAAAAAACCCACCCAGATCCTCATTATCGCCTGCCGGACCCGGTCATCGATCACAGGGAATTGGAACTATACGATCCGGAGATAACTGCCACCAGTATTGAACACAAAATCAACCTGGCTTTAGCCATTGAAAAAGCAGCCAGGGAATATGATCCCCGGGTGAAAATTACCGAAAATTGTACATACCAGGATTCCCAGTACCAGGTGATCCTGGCCAATTCTCAGGGAATCCTGTGTTCTTATCAAGGCGCCTACTGCGGGTGTTATGCTTACGTAGTAGCGGAAGAAGATGAAGATGCCCAAACCGGCTTTGGCATGCAGTTTGATTTGAAAATTGCGGCGCTGGACCCGATCAAAGTAGGGAAAGAAGCCGCCGCCAAAGCTGTCAGGATGCTGAATGCGAGCCATATAAAAACCCAAAAGGCACCGGTTGTGTTCGATCCTTATGTGGCGACCAACTTCCTGGGAGTATTGGCACCGGCCCTTTCCGCTGATGCCGTGCAAAAAGGAAAATCTCTCTTTGCCGGCAAAGTGGGACAGCCAGTCTGTTCCTCATTAATCAACATTGTTGACGACGGCGCCTTGCCGGGCGGTCTGATGTCAGCTCCTTTTGACGGGGAAGGTGTGAGCACCGGGAGGACCGTACTGGTGGAAAGAGGCGTCCTGAAGGGATACCTGCACAACACTTATACTGCAGCCAAAGACGGGGTAAGTTCCACAGGGAATGCCGTACGTTCTTTTAAGAGCACCCCGGAAGTGGGTACCACCAATTTTTATATCGAACCCGGTAACGTATGTAAAGAAGAGCTGCTGGCCGGCATTGAGCAGGGTTTCTATGTGACGGAAGTGATGGGCATGCACACGGCCAATCCCATCTCCGGCGACTTCTCCGTCGGTGCCAGCGGCTTGTGGATCGAGAACGGGCGGTTAACCAGACCGGTTCGAGGCGTGGCTATTGCCGGCAATTTGATGCATCTCTTTCAATCCGTGGATTGTGTCGCCGACGACTTAACCTTTTTCGTGGGAAGAGGTTCCCCCACCATTCGCATCAAAGAAATGACTATCAGCGGCAGTTAGTTTCATAAAAACTCTATCCAAAAGGGCTAACATATGGTAAAATGCTAGCGAAAAACACTGGGGGAGGCAGTGATGAGGCTTCTTTTCTTGCACGGTCCTAATTTGAACCTGTTAGGCAAAAGGGAACCCGGTATCTATGGTACCACCACCCTGGCAGGGATTAATGAGCAATTGCAATCCCTGGCAAAAGAATACGGAGTGGAAATTAGTTTTTTTCAATCAAATCATGAGGGCGTCCTCATAGACGTGCTGCAGGAAAAAGGATGGTCCGGGGAAGTAGATTGCATTATTTTCAACCCGGGCGCCTTTACCCATTACAGCTATGCCCTCCGCGACGCGGTAGCGTCAATCCCCATTCCTGTCATTGAGGTGCATTTATCGAACATATACCAGAGAGAAGAATTCCGGCACCGTTCCGTGCTTGCGCCGGTTTGCCGGGGGCAGATCAGCGGATTTGGTGCCGGGAGCTATATCGCCGCATTTTTTGCGGCGCTGCACTTGATCAAACCGCAAATACTTGAACCGGGGAAGGAACACCAAAATGCCTTATGAACGACGCTGCAAAAGAATTCAAGCGCTATTGAGAGAAGAAGATTTAGACGCCATACTTGTTACCGGTGGATCTAACCGTTATTACCTGAGCGGGTTTCGCGGTTCCGCCGGCTGCTTGCTGGTGACTGCCAACCAGGCATTTCTATTGACCGACGGTCGTTACGTAGATCAGGCCAAACAGCAAACCGCCTGCTGCCAAGTCCTGCATCAAGGTGCCGATTGGTATAATACCTTAAACCAGTTATTAAAAGAGCACCAGGTGAGAAAGCTGGCCTTTGAACAGGAACACGTGAGCCACGGGGAATACCTGCGCCTGGCGGAGAAGGTGTCGGGTGCGACCCTGATCGGCAAGAGAAATTTTGTTGAGACTTTTCGTGAAATAAAAGACGGGTCGGAACTGGAACTGATGAAAAAGGCGGCCTCTATAGCTGATCAGGCTTTCCATGACTTATTGTCCATCTTAAGACCCGGGTTAACGGAAACGGAGGTGGCGGCTCAGCTCGAGTACCGGATGCGCCGCCTGGGCTCGGAAGGGCCTGCTTTTGATACAATTGTAGCCTCAGGGCCGCGTGCTGCCTTACCCCATGGTACGGCTACCGACAGGAGAATTGCCCCGGGAGACTTCGTCGTCTTTGATTTTGGGGCTACCTATCAGGGCTACCGCTCTGACATGACCCGAACGGTGGTGATCGGGCAGGCTTCGTCGAAGCAAAAGGAGATCTACCAGTTGGTGTTAAGAGCTCAACTGGCCGGCCTGCAAGCTGTGAAGGCAAACGAAACCTGTGAGAGCGTGGACAGTGCCGCCAGGGAAGTTATCGCTAAAGAAGGGTACGGGGAGTTTTTCGGGCACAGCCTGGGACACGGCGTGGGCCTGGATGTACATGAAAATCCACGGCTGGCACAGGGAAATAAGCTTCCTTTAAAGCCGGGTATGGTTGTCACAGTTGAACCGGGAGTATATTTAACTGACTGGGGCGGGGTTCGTATCGAGGATATGGTCCTGGTAACCGGCGACGGCTGTGAAATCTTAACCCATACATCAAAAGAATTGTTGGAGATTGCTTAAGTCAAGGTTGTGGATGAGAAGGAGGTTCAATCATGATTTCAACTAACGATTTCCGGACTGGTTTAACCATCGAAGTGGACGGGGAGGTTTATACGGTAGTAGAATTCCAGCACGTGAAACCCGGCAAAGGCGCTGCTTTCGTCCGTAGCAAACTGAAAAACAGGCGTACCGGTGCCGTGGTGGAGAAAACCTTCCGTGCCGGCGAGAAGGTCGAAAAGGCCCATGTAGAGCGCCGGGAAATGCAGTATCTCTACAATGACGGGGACAATTACTATTTTATGGATACCGGAAACTATGAGCAAATATCTCTAAATAAAGACCAGCTAGACGAAGCCATCAAGTTTTTGAAGGAAAATATGAACATCTATTGCTTGTTCTACAAAGGGGAATCTATCGGTGTGGAATTGCCGAATACAGTAGAGCTCAAAGTTGTTGAAACTGAACCCGGTGTCCGGGGTGACACGGCTACCGGCGCCACGAAAGCCGCTGTTTTGGAAACGGGAGCCGTCGTGCAGGTGCCGTTGTTTGTGAACGTGGGCGACGTACTTGTGATTGACACGCGGAGCGGGGAATATGTCCAGAGGGCATAATGTTTAAGGAATAGGCAATAATACGGAAGTAGAAATTTGAAAAAAGGAGGGTTCCCGGTGAGAAAACTGTTCAAGAAAATCGCGTATCTTGAGGGCTTAATTGACGGCGCCGATCTGGAGGATGCCAAGGTAAAACGGATTCTCGATGAAATAGTGGATGTATTGGAAGATGTGGTAGAAGCCCTGCACGATCTGCGGGACAGCCAGGAAGAACTTGAAGATTACGTATCCAGTGTAGATGAGGATTTAGAAGACCTGGAAAGAGAAATCTACGGCGACGAAGAAGATGATTACGAAGAAGACGAAGACGACGATGATGTTTCCTATGTGGAAGTGGAATGTCCCAAATGCCACGATACCGTTTATTTTGACGCCAATATCTTAGAAGATGATGATGTGGTTGAAGTAACCTGCCCCAATTGCGATGAAGTTGTGTTCGTCAATGATGACAGCATCGAATTGTCAAATGAGGACGACGGGCAGGACGACAATAAGAATGATGACATCTAAGCATAGCTAATCATAACCCCTCGGTGAAAGCCTGACGGAAAACCGGGGGGTTTTTGATTCTATGGCATAAAATTCCACTTGGACAATATCTTAATAGGGAAGGGAGGGTCAGGCATGATCCATCACCTCACTACCGGTGCACGGCATCGCCGGCCACCGGAGCGATTTGCCCGTGAAATCTTGCCCTATTTCCCCTTGCCCCTAAAAAGCTGGTTGGCTAACCTGTCTGATGACGCTTTAGCGGAGTTAGAAGAAATCAGGCTACGCGTTAATAAACCCATCATTTGTCAAATCGGGGGCCGCAGCGCCTGGTTAAATGATCAGGGGCAACTGGTAACCCTCTATACCGGCAAACCTTTTATCCTGGAAAGTGAATTAATGGAAAAAGTGATCGCTCTCATCAGTCAGAGTTCATTTTACGCCCTGGAGACAGAGCTGTCGCAAGGATACCTGACTTTGCCGGGAGGACACCGGGTAGGCTTTACCGGGGAAGCAATTCTAGAACAAGGTAGGATAGCAGGCATGAAGCATTTATCCAGTTTGAATTTCAGGGTTGCCCGTGAAATCCCGGGGGCTGCTGACAGGCTCATTCAGGCATTAATCGATGAGACAAGTCATAGAATCTATCATACTTTAATCGTATCCCCGCCCCGGGCCGGGAAAACTACTTTGCTAAGGGACCTGGTGCGGCAGATCTCCAGCGGCATCCCGGGACTATGGCCCGGGGTTAATGTGGGGCTGGTAGATGAACGCTCGGAAATCGCCGGGTGCTGTCAAGGTGTACCCCAGCTCGACGTGGGAACCAGGACGGATGTTCTGGACGGCTGTCCCAAGGCAGAAGGGATGATCCTTCTTCTTCGTTCCATGTCCCCTCAAGTCATCGCCGTTGACGAACTGGGCCGGCCGGAAGACATCAATGCCGTAATGGAGATGCTTAATGCCGGGGTTAGTCTCATTGCTACCGTGCATGGCCATTGCATCCATGAACTGGAGCACCGGCCCCACCTGGGGTATTTGATTAAACACAGGATTTTCGAACGCATTGTCATTCTAAGCCGCCGGTTGGGACCGGGGACCGTCGAAAACATCTATCATGGGGACCTGACCCAAGCCGGCTGACGGCAGAAGGGGGTATCGGCGACTTGAAATTGCTGGGGGCAGTGCTCATCCTGCTGGCTTGCAGCGGTTTAGGAATCATGGCAGGAGAAAGAATCGCCGCTCGTCCCAGGCAGCTGCAAAAACTGAGGAACGATTTGCTTCTATTGGAAATGGACATCAATTACGCGGCGACCCCATTGCCGGAAGCCCTATCCAAACTGGTCCAAACCAGTGACCGGCCAGTAAGGCAGTTATGGGAAGGAACACTGAACTACCTGGTCAGCGGGGAAGGTCTGACAGCAGAGGAAGCCTGGCACCGGAGCCTTACCGGCTTCAGTTCCCAATCGGCTTTGCAGGAAAAGGACTTGGCTGTGCTGAGGGACTTCGGTGCCGGGTTGGGCACCACCAATCGCCGGGAACAGTTAAAGAAATTCAAACTGGTGCAAGAGCAACTGGCTGTCCTGGCAGCCCAGGCGGAGGAAACCAGGCAAAAAACGGAACGGATCTACCGCACCATGGGAGTCTTAACCGGGATTGCTCTTATTATCCTATTATTCTAAGGAGGAGAACCATGTTCAGCTTGGCGGGAGCGGGAATCATCTTTAAAATTGCCAGTATTGCTATTATCATCTCCGTGTTTTATACATTCCTGAAGCAAGCCGGTAGGGATGAATACGCTTACATGATCCTGTTAGCTGGGTTGGCGGTTGTTTTGACCATGGCTATCCCCCAAATTCTCGAATTATTTCAAGCGGTGGAGCGGGTGTTCAGCTTGTATTAAACAGGGGTGACCTTAACATGAATATCATGCAAATTGTCGGTATCGGCATGATTGCAGCCATCCTTGCTATCTTTTTGAGACAGACTAATTCCCCGGTCAACGCCATGCTCATCAGCCTGCTGGTGGGCGTCATCATCTTCATTACCCTGTTGGATGATATTGCTTACGTGCTGGGAGTACTGGACCACTTGGCGGTGAAAGCGCGAGTCAACCAGCTTTATTTAACCACCATTTTGAAGATTATTGGCATTGCGTATGTGGCTGAATTTGGCGCACAAGTTTGCCGGGATGCCGGTGAAACAGCCATTGCCTCAAGAATTGAGTTTGCCGCTAAAATACTGATCCTGGTACTGGCAATGCCCATCTTGGCAGCGGTATTGGAAACCATCATTCTCTTATTACCCTAAGGTGGGAAGAACATGAAGAGAACAGCTAAAATCATCTCCCCATGCATCCTCGGCCTGGTGTTACTCTTGGCCCTACCCTTACCGGCTCCGGGTATTGCCGAAGGGGCTGCCGCGATGGCGGACAACCCTTCCTTGCAAGGACAACTGGAGGAGCTAGAGGGCTTTTTATTGGAAATAGATCGAGAACTGTCCCGGGCTATACCTGAGCTCAGTCTAACCCAATTGTTTAACAAGCTTAGAGAAGGAAACGTCGATCTAAGCGTGGCCGGCATCACTCAAGGAATGGTGCAGTTTTTGTTCCGTGAACTGCTGGCCAATTCCATGTTGCTGGGTCAATTGATCGTGCTGGCGGTACTTGCTGCCGTCCTGCAAAACATGCAAACGGCTTTTGAAAACGCCACCATCAGTAAACTGGCCAACGCGGTTATCTTCCTGGCCTTGATTTCTCTGGCGCTGGTTTCTTTCCACCGGGTAACCAGCGCCGGCAAGACGGCCATTGAGCAAATGGTTCAGTTTGTTTACGCGCTGTTGCCGGTACTGGTCACTCTGATGGCCAGTGTGGGCAGCTTATCCACAGCTTCCATCATCCACCCGGTGATTCTCACGGCTCTTAGTATTATCAGCAGTATGACGGTGAATATCATCTTCCCCCTTATGTATTTGGCAGCGGTGCTGACGATTGCCAATCAAATTTCCGAACAATTCCAAGTAACGCAGCTGGCGAAACTGTTTAAGGACATCAGCTTAGGACTGCTGGGGTTGTTCCTGACCATCTTCATCGGCATCCTGTCCATCCAGGGAGTGGCCGGAGCGGTGGCTGACGGCGTAGCCCTGCGCACGGCCAAGTTCTTGACGGGAAGCTTTGTCCCGGTGGTGGGGAAAGCATTTTCCGACGCCCTCGAGGCCATGATCGGCACTTCATTATTATTAAAGAACGCCGTGAGCTTAATCGGGGTAGCCGTCATCACCTGCCTCTGCTTGCTGCCGGCAGTAAAGATCTTATCCATGGCACTCATTTACCGCCTGGCTGCGGCGATTATCCAGCCTTTCAGCGGGGGCAGCATCTCCAATATGTTGGAAAGCTTGGCCGGCGTGCTGTTTTCGGTTTTCGGTGCGGTGGCCACGGTGGGATTAATGTTTTTCATGGTGGTAACCATCATCGCCGGGCTGGGAAATTACAGTGTTCTGCTTAGGTGAGAACAATGATCGATCTGCTTAAGGAGATTGTCTATCATCTGGTCCTGCTGCTGTTACTGGCCACTTTTCTCGACATGCTGCTGCCCAAGAACACCTTTACCCGCCATATCCGTTTTGTGGTAGGGCTGTTCGTGATGCTGACCATTTTACAGCCATTGTTACAACTGTTCAACTGGCCGGGACCGGTGCATTTTTCTATCAGGGAACCACCGGAAGTAGAGACCGGGAAAATCATCCAAACAGGTATGGAACTTCAAACCGCCACAGAAATAGCTGCCTTGCAAGCGGCAAAAGATCGCCTGGAACAGCAGTTGGAAGCCATGATTTATCTCAATCTTGGAATAGACCGGGTGCAGGCGGAATTGACCCTGGAAAACGTGCCGGAACAAGGACCGGTGGTGAGCCGGGTCACCATCTACCTGCAGCCTGGTAATGACGATGGTCAGGAAAAGGCGCTCTTGGTCAAAGAAGTTGAACCGGTCATTGTCAATACGGAACATCCACCGCCGGTGGAGGTCAAAGCTGACGCGGAGTTGGAAAAGCTCAAAGCAAAAATCATGAATGGTGTCAGCGCCTATTTAGGCTTGGACCGGGACAGGATCGACATTTTGGTAGGCCAATCTACAGATACATAACGGAGGTGGTACAATGCCGGAGAATCAAACCAAATCCCTTTGGGAATTATTAGGAGGAAAGCAGAAATACTCCACCGGGCTGCTGCTCCTGGCCCTATGCTTGGGCTTGCTGCTGTTCGCTCTAAATTACTTAGTTCAACCTCCTAAAGACCCCCAGGTAGCGACGCCGCCGGAGGTTCATTTTCCTGAAACGGAAATCAGCCGTACCGAGAAAATGCTGGAGCAACGTTTAGAGCACATCCTGTCGCAAATTGCGGGAGCAGGAGCAGTGGATGTGTCCGTTTTCCTGGCCACCGGTACCCGCTACGAATATGCTATCAATGCCAGTGTCAACAAAAGGGTCATTGATGAAAAAGATCAAGCCGGAGGGGTGCGGTTAACCACTGAGGACAACTCCTCAGACGAATATGTATTGATCAGGGGATATCAAGCGGAAGAAAAACCGGTGGTAGTACAGGAAAACAGCCCGAGAATACAGGGGGTATTGGTAGTGGCGGACGGGGCACGGGATGCCAGGGTCAAAACTCAACTGCTACAGGCGGTGCAAGTGGCCCTGGGCTTAGAACCTCACCGTATTCAAGTTCTGGCGAGAGAGGTAAGGTGATGTAAGGAATGACCATTATTACTTCACGCAGGACCGTGATACTGGCCTTAAGTTTGTTGGCTCTATGTTTCATCTACCTTGGCATAAATAACGGTGAAACTGCCACCAATCAGGGCCACAGGCCGGACGGCGAAACGGTCGTGGAAGCAGCAGATATACCCGCTGGGTTGATCGCCGGCACCAGCACCGGTGCAGTTTCCGGGAGTACTCCCGGTGAAATCACCGGTGAGGAAGAAACTGAGGGGGACGCCTTCTTCACGGAATATCGTTTAAATAGGGACCGCCGCCGGGCTCAGGAAATAGAATTATTGCAGTCGATGCTGAATTCGACGGATGCGGCCAGTGAAGTAAAGCAAGAAGTGCAATACAAACTGCTGGAAATCACTAATGCCATCAACCAGGAACTGTCATTGGAAACCTTGATCATGGCCAAAGGATATGCCGATGCGGTGGCAGTGGTACAGCCGGAACATGTGACCGTAGTAGTCCGCGATGCTGACTTTACCGAGGAAGATGCAGCCAGGATTGCTGACTTGGTCACCAAAACCACCGGCGTACCTTTATCTAAAGTGACTATTTTTGCTAAAAGATGACCAGGCCGCTAGAATTATGTATACATGCGGCCAAACGGTTGCAGGGCCTCCCGGCCACAATTATAATGTACAATAACGATCATGAGTGGTTCCCCTGGGTCGCCAGGGTTTTTTTAGGGAGGTCATTGGATGCAACCATTGAAACTTACCGACACTACATTGCGTGACGGTCACCAGAGTCTGTGGGCTACCAGAATGCGCACTGAAGATATGCTGCCCATCCTGGAAAAACTGGATGAGGTCGGCTACCACTCCCTGGAGGTATGGGGAGGGGCCACCTTTGACGTCTGTATGCGTTACTTGGGAGAAGATCCTTGGGAACGGCTGCGCATCTTGCGCCAGAGGATCAAAAAGACCAAACTGCAAATGCTGCTGCGGGGTCAATCCCTAGTGGGCTACCAGCATTATCCCGATGATGTGGTTAAGGCTTTTATCCGGAAAGCGGTTGATAACGGCATAGACATTATTAGGATTTTTGATGCCTTAAATGATTTGAGAAACATGGAAGTACCTATTGAAGCTGCCAAACAAGCCGGGGCCCACGCGCAGGGGACGGTGGTGTATACCATCAGCCCGGTGCATACATTGGAACACTATGTGGATACAGCTTTACACTTGGAACAAATGGGCGTGGATTCCATCTGCATCAAAGACATGGCGGGTTTGCTGTCTCCTCATGTGGCCTATGAACTAGTCAGTTTGTTAAAGCAAAAAGTCCGCGTTCCCATCCAGCTGCACAGCCACTATGTTGGGGGTTTGGCTGTAGGCGCTTATCTGGAGGCGGCCAAGGCGGGAGTGGATGTGGTCGATACGGCTTCGGTGCCGCTGGCCTTTGGTTCTTCTCAACCCCCGGTGGAGACAGTGGTCAGGGCCCTGCAGGGTACTCCCTATGATACCGGGTTGAACCTGGCCCAGCTGTTCGAGATTGCCCAGTATTTTGATGAGTTGCGGAAAGAATTAGGATTTGAACGGGGTGTCACCCGTATTTCCGACATGCAGGTCTTTGAGCACCAAGTGCCGGGAGGAATGATTTCCAACCTCGTTTCCCAGTTGAAAGAACAAAAGGCGCTCCATCGCTTAGGTGAGGTGCTGGCGGAAATACCGCGGGTCAGGGCGGAATTAGGTTACCCGCCGCTGGTAACTCCCACCAGCCAAATCGTGGGAACCCAGGCGGTGCTCAATGTACTTACCGGGCAAAGATACAAATTAGTGCCCGGTGAAGTTAAAGCTTATGTGAAGGGAGCTTATGGGAAACCTCCTGCTCCTATCGATGAAAACATCCGCCGATTGATCATCGGAGACGAGCCCGTCTGTGAAAAGCGCCCGGCAGATTGCTTGGCACCCATGCTGGAAAAAGCAAGACAGGAAATTGAGGCATATATCACTTCGGAAGAGGACCTATTATCCTACTGCCTGTTTCCCCAAGTAGCGAAAAAGTTTTTTGAGGACAGGAAGGCGGGCCGGTTGACAGGAAATGATAACGGCGCCCGTAACCAGGTCAAGCAGCAAGGAGGTCAGACTAAAATGGAACTAAAAGAAATCCAGGAACTCATCAAATCTTTGAACCAATCAGGTTTCTCGGAATTCAATTTGGAAACTGACGGCCTCAAGCTCCAGATCAAGAGAACCAGCCAAGCGGCTACTGCACCAGCCGGTCCGGAAGTCGCCGGGATGGAAGAGACGAAGAAACCATTGGAAAAACAAGACAGCAATGCAAGCCGTAAACACCATGTCTTGAAAGCACCGATGGTGGGTACTTTTTACCGGGCTCCGGCTCCGGACGCAGAACCTTTTGTGGAAGTGGGCAGTCTGGTGACCAAAGGGCAAACGGTGTGCATTATCGAGGCCATGAAATTGATGAATGAAATTGAAGCGGATATTGCCGGCCGCATTGTAGAAATAAAAGTGGAAAACGGGCAGCCGGTGGAATATGGTCAAGAACTTTTTGTGATCGCAGAGGAGTAGAGGTATGTTCAAAAAAGTCTTAATCGCCAACCGGGGAGAAGTGGCCGTCCGTATTATCAGGGCTTGTCAGGATCTGGGCATCAAGACCGTGGCCGTCTATTCCGAAGCTGACCGGGATTCCTTGCATGTGCGGCTGGCCGACGAAACAGTGTGCATCGGTGCTCCTCCTTCCACCCATAGCTACCTGAACATCAACAACATTATTAGCGCTGCCAAGATTACCAACGCTGATGCCATTCATCCCGGATATGGTTTCCTGTCGGAAAACCCTTATTTTGCCGACATGTGTAAAGCTTCAGATCTAATCTTTATCGGCCCTCCCCCCGAGGTCATGCGTACCATGGGAGCCAAGGCTAAAGCCAGGGAAACCATGAAAAACGCCGGTGTACCGGTGGTCCCCGGTTCTTCCGGCATTTTGCGGGACCCGCAGGAAGCAGTGCAACTGGCGGCTGAAATCGGCTATCCGGTGATTGTGAAGGCTTCCCAGGGAGGGGGAGGACGCGGCATGCGGGTGGCCCACAATGAAACGGACTTGAAGAAAGCCTTGCAGGTCGCCAGCAATGAAGCAGAAGCCGCATTTGGTGACAGCAGCGTTTACTTGGAAAAATACATTGAAGAACCGCGCCATATTGAAGTGCAAATTGTCGCCGATCATCACGGCAGCATTCTCCATTTAGGTGAACGGGATTGTTCCATGCAGCGGCGGCACCAGAAGATCTTAGAAGAAGCTCCCTCCATATCTTTGGACGAGGAAACCAGGCGAAAAATGGGGGAAGCAGCCGTTACGGCCGCCCGCTCCGTCGGGTATCGCAATATCGGTACCATAGAGTTTTTGCTGGACCGGGACAACAATTTTTATTTTATGGAAATGAACACCCGGCTGCAAGTGGAGCACCCGGTAACGGAGATGGTAACCGGGATTGACCTGGTCAAAGAACAGATCAAAATTGCAGCGGGTATCCCTTTGGCTTTCAATCAGGAAGAGGTCACTATCAAAGGCCACGCCATCGAATGCAGGATTAACGCGGAGGATCCTCAGAAAGGATTCCGGCCTTCTCCCGGGGTAGTGACCGGATTGGTGGTGCCTGGAGGCTTTGGGGTTAGGTTTGATACCTGTCTATACCAGGGATACCGGATCCCCCCATACTATGATTCCTTAATCGGAAAGCTCATTGTGTGGGGCGAAAATCGCCAGGCGGCCATCGCTCGCATGGAGCGCGCCCTGGGGGAACTGGTGATAGAAGGTGTGAAAACCACCATTCCTTTTCATCAAATGGTACTTCAAAATGCTTTTTATCGTAAAGGAGAAGTATACACTAACTTTATCCAGCGCAGGATTCTTACATGATCTAGTCTGGATTTGCTTACAAAGAGTGGACTGCCGTTGTCAATGCAGTCCACTTTTTGGTATACTATGGGTAGTTTAATCAAGATAAATAATGAAAGTGGGGGTTTAATCATGACAAATTCGGAAAAAATGGTAGAAACTAAACCTGAAGGAAAAGGTTCAGTTAAGATTGCTGATGAAGTGGTAGCCATTATTGCCGGTCTGGCTGCAACGGAAGTGGACGGCGTAGCGGGGATGAGCGGCGGAATTGCCGGCGGCATCGCGGAAATGCTGGGCCGGAAAAATCTCTCCAAAGGGGTCAAAGTAGAAGTAGGGGAAAAAGAAGCAGCCGTGGATATTTATGTGGTGGTTGAGTTCGGCGTGCGCATTCCGGACGTGGCGTTGAACATTCAACAAAGGGTGAGGCAGGCCGTCGAAGGCATGACCGGCCTGAAAGTAGTAGAGGTAAATGTGCATGTCCAAGGTGTCAATTTTCCCCAGCCGGAACCGGCAGAAGAGGAACAGCGAGTGAGGTAAGCTGAAAGGAGTTGCGCTCTGATGAAACCTTACCAGCGAGTACTGGTGAGCATTTACAGCCTGTTATTTGCTGTCCTGGCATTATTAGTCTTGTTGGTGGCTTTAGGCTGGCACCAGCCTCTTGACGAGTTTCAGGCACTTTTGGCTCAGGAACAAACTCGCTGGATAATAGCAGCCGTTGCAGCTGTCGTTTTTCTCGTCGCTGTAAGGTTATTATTCAGCAGTTTCGGTGCTCCCCCCATGACGCAAGCAAGGGTACAACAGACAGGGTTAGGCGAAGTCCACATTACCATCAGTGCTTTGGAAAACATGGTAAAAAAAGCCTTGCACAACATGTCCGGGGTGTCTCAAGTCAGGCCGCGCATTAAGTGCAACTCCGAGGGAATAGCGGTATTCGTCAAGGTGCAGTTGGCGCCTGAAATGAACATCCCTCAGACTACTGCCCAAATACAGTCTGCCATTCAAGAATACCTGGAAACTTATACAGGCATGAAGCTGCTGGAAGTCAGGGTATTAGTAGAAGACGCTCCCCCAGAGCCCCGGGCCAGGGTTGAGTAATCGAGGTGATGATGATTGAATTGGGATGAAATATTCAATAAGGTTTGGCAGCATCACCGGGGTAAAGTCATCGGAATCGGGTTAGGATTATTATTCGGTTTGCTGGCAGTATCCGTCGGGTTATGGAAAACCCTTTTTATCGCCATCTGTATTGGGATTGGTTACCTGGTCGGTAAGCGGGCTGATGAAAAAGGAGACTTGCAGAAACTGTTAAACAAGTGGTTTGGTGATTAATTGTTTTTTGGGGTGACAGTATTGGGAAGACGACTTGCACGGGAAAAAGCTTTGCAAATACTGTTTCAAATTGACGTAGGCAGGATCCGTCCCGAAAAAGCCTTGCACTACAGCTTTCAGGAAGAAGATTTATCCAGCGATGAAAAAGAATTCGCCACAACACTGGTTCTTGGGACCTTGGAGCATCTCGAAGAAGTGGACAAGTTGATTTCCCAGCACTCCCGTGACTGGCCGTTAAACAGGATCGCCAATGTGGACCGGAATATCCTGCGCCTGGCCGTTTTTGAGTTCTTGCATGTACCCGACATTCCACCTAACGTAACTATTAATGAAGCCATAGAATTGGCCAAGGTTTTTAGCGGGGAAGGAGCCGGTGCCTTTGTCAACGGTATTCTGGACCAAATCCGGCGCCATATTGTTCAAGAACAACCGCAAGAATAACATACCGGGGAGGCCAACAGTGAAAGCGGTTTTAGGTATTGACACAAGTTGCTATACCACATCTTTGGCTTTAATGAGTATTGATGGCCATCTCCTCGCGGAACACCGCCGTCTCCTGACCGTGCCACAGGGAGAAAGAGGATTACAACAGTCCCGGGCGGTGTTTCAACATGTCCAAAACATAGCAGGAGTCTTTCAAGCCGTCGAGCCCGGGCTGCGAGACGTAGAACTGGTGGCCGTAGCGGCCAGTACCAAGCCGCGGCCTGTCGATGGTTCTTATATGCCGGTGTTTACCGTTTCAGAAGCCTTTGGGCGGGTGCTGGCAAGTACGCTGGGAGTGCCCTTTTGGGGTACCACCCATCAGGAGGGACACTTACTGGCAGGGCTCTGGTCCGGTAAGGCCGGTCTGCCACCTGCTTTCTTAGCCGTACATTTGTCCGGGGGAACCTCGGAACTACTGCACGTAACCGTTAAGCCCGGGGAAGCAAAGCTGGCCATTGAGATCCTGGGCGCTACCAAAGATCTTCATGCGGGCCAGTTCATTGACAGGGTGGGAGTGGCCCTGGGCCTGCCCTTTCCGGCAGGACCCCATTTGGAAAAACTGGCCCGGCAGGCGCAGGGCCGGGATATTATCATACCTTCTTCCGTCAAGGGTTACTCCTTCAGTTTTTCCGGCAGTGAAACCTGCGCCCAGCGATTGATCGCCCAAGGCTTACCAAGAGAGAGCATCGCCCGGGCGGTGGAAAACTGCATCGCCAAAACTCTGGAAAAGGTTCTTCGCCGGGCCGTTGAGGATACCGGTATTAAAACGGTGTTAATCGTGGGCGGTGTGGCGGCAAACCGGTATCTCCGGGCAAGACTGATCCATCGCCTGGGTCATCCTGCCGTCGGAGCCCAGCTGGTTTTCGCCGAACCTGACTTAAGTACCGATAACAGTGTTGGCGTGGCTCTCAGCGGTGTCATGGCTTTCCAGCAAGGTCTACTTTAGTAAATTATTGTACTAAATTTCTAATAAATTTCCTGCAGGAGAAATCCCTAAATAGTGGAATATGATTACAGTACGATCTTAATTAGGGGGGAGTACGTTGTACCAGATTGTAAGAAAGAAGGTATTTTCACCAACGCTCAAGTTGATGGACGTTCAAGCACCGGATGTGGCGCGGAATGTCAAAGCCGGTCAATTTGTGATTTTGCGCATGGACGAAATGGGCGAGCGTATTCCATTGACCGTAGCCGACTATGACCGCGAAGCCGGTACCATCACTATTATTTTCCAAGAAGTGGGTTACTCCACCATGGCTTTAGGCAAATTGGAAGCAGGAGATTACTTATTGGACTTTGTGGGTCCATTGGGAGAGCCCACTGACGTACAAAACTTTGGCAAAGTAGTGTGTGTCGGCGGCGGGGTGGGAATTGCCCCCATTTTCCCAATTGCCAGAGCTCTTAAAGAAGCCGGTAATGAAGTGATCTCCATTATCGGTGCCCGTAATAAAGACTTGCTGTTCTGGGAAGAAGAAATGAGAGCGGTCAGTGACCGGTTGTATGTGGCTACGGATGATGGGTCTTATGGACGCCAAGGTTTCGTGACTGACATTCTAAAAGAAATAATTGAACAAGAAAAAGTGGACCGGGTTTGGGGGATCGGCCCCCTGGTGATGATGCGTGCCGTTTCGGAAGTGACCAGGCCCAGCGGCATTAAGACCATTGTGAGCATGAACCCCATCATGGTGGACGGAACAGGCATGTGCGGCGCATGCCGGATCAGTGTTGGCAATGAAACTAAGTTCGCATGTGTTGACGGACCGGAATTTGACGGGCACTTGGTGGACTGGCAATTAGCCATCAGGCGGAGCCAGATGTACAAGGATGAAGAAAAACGGGCCATGGCCAAAGGTCAATGCGGGGGTGGATGCGGATGCCATTAATTAAAGACAAAACGCCGATGCCGGCTCAGGATGCAAAAGCCAGGATTAAAAACTTCAATGAGGTTGCCCTTGGTTATTCGGAAGAAGACGCCCTAAAAGAGGCGGAGCGCTGCATACAATGTAAGAAGCCCGGCTGCCGCCAGGGTTGCCCCGTGCAGGTCAATATCCCCGAGTTTATTGCGAGAATTAAGGAAAAAGATTTTATCGGTGCTGCGAACAGCATTAAAGAGTACAACAATCTCCCTGCTATTTGTGGTCGAGTTTGTCCCCAGGAGAACCAGTGCGAAAAGTATTGTGTCGTAGGCAAGAAAGGAGATCCCGTCGCCATTGGACGCCTGGAACGCTTTGTGGCTGATTATGCCATGGCCAATGACAGTGCCAAACCCCAGCGCATACCCTCCAACGGCAAAAAGGTGGCCGTGGTAGGTTCCGGCCCGGCAGGTTTGACCTGTGCCGCTGACCTGCGCAAGATGGGCTATGAGGTCACCGTTTTCGAAGCCTTACACGTGCCCGGCGGCGTATTGATGTACGGTATTCCGGAATTCAGGCTTCCCAAGGCCGTAGTGCAGAAAGAAATTGACACGCTCCGGGACTTGGGTGTCGAAATTAAGGTTAACAGTGTGATCGGCAAGATTGAAACAGTCAATCAACTGCTGGAACAAGGTTATGATGCGGTGTTCATCGGTACCGGTGCCGGCTTGCCGTATTTCATGAACATTCCGGGGGAAAATTATAACGGGGTTTACTCAGCTAACGAATTCTTGACCCGGGTTAACCTGATGAAAGGTTACTTGTTCCCTGAATATGCCACCCCGGTGAAAGTAGGCCGCCGCGTAGCCGTATGCGGCGCAGGCAATGTGGCTATGGATGCTGCCAGGACTGCCTTGCGATTAGGGGCGGAAGAAGTGTACATTGTGTACCGGAGATCCAAGGCCGAAATCCCGGCGCGTCATGAAGAACTGGAGCATGCTTTAGAGGAAGGAGTGCAGCTGGTTCTTCTCACCAGTCCGGTGGAGATCCTCGGCAATGAAGAAGGCTGGGTAACCGGTATGAAGTGCATCCGGTATGAATTAGGTGAACCCGATGAATCAGGGAGAAGAAAGCCCATACCCGTTGAAGGGTCCGAGTTCGTCATGGATGTGGATACGGTGATCATGGCCATCGGTCAAGGACCAAACCCATTAGTTCCTACCACCACGGAAGGATTGGCCACGACGAAACGGGGCAATATTGTAGCGGACGAAGAGACAGGCCAAACGTCTCTGGAAGGTGTGTTCGCGGGCGGAGATATCGTGACCGGGGCTGCCACCGTCATCCTGGCCATGGGTGCCGGCAAGAAGGCGGCACAAGCCATCGATGCTTATCTGAAACAGAAATCCAACGGCAATTAACCGATTATACCTTAGTCTAGACGCATCAATATTGCCACAATTTTGATGCCACCCTTTGCTGGTTTTCATCAGATGAGTACCTTATATCCCGGTGGCTAAAATTACTATAAAGAAAGGGTTGATCCGGTTGGCTAAAATTATTGACGGTAAGGCTATTGCGGCCGAAATCAGGGAAGAAGTAAAGGCGGAGGCCATGCAATGGAGAGAGCAGGGCATTATTCCTAAACTAGCCGTGATTCTGGTGGGCGATGATCCTGCCTCAGTAGTCTATGCCAATTCCAAGCAGAAAGCCGCGGAAAAAGTGGGGATCGACTTCGAACTGTTCCACCTGGCGGGCAGTACCCCGGAAGCCGAAGTGATTTCTTTAATTCAAAAACTGAATGATGATGCCTCCGTCCACGGAATTATGGTGGAGCTTCCTTTACCTGATCATATTTCCAAGGAAAAGGTCATGGAAGCGGTTCATCCGTTAAAGGATGTGGATGGTGTGCATCCGGTGAACCGGGGGTACATTTTAAGTGGTCAAGAAGGCTTGTTTCCCGCTACGCCCCAAAGCTGCGTAGAGATTTTGCTGCGGTCCGGTGTCGAGTTAAAGGGTAAACACGCTGTCATCGTCGGCCGTGGTGAGACAGTCGGCAAGCCTTTGGTTTTCCTATTATTAAAGCACCATCCGACCATCACCATCTGCCATTCCCGTACCGCAGATTTGGCCTACCACACCCGCCAAGCCGATATTCTCATCGCTGCCGTCGGCAAGGCCAACATGATTAAGGCCGACATGGTCAAGCCCGGCGCTGTCGTCATCGATGCCGGTATCAACGAAGTTGAGGGCGGCATCACCGGAGACGTGGATTTCGAAGCGGTCAAGGAGGTAGCCGGTGCCATTACCCCTGTGCCCGGCGGAGTGGGTTCTTTGACCACGGCCCTCTTGTTCAGGAACGTATTGCTGGGATTAAAGCTCCAGCAAAAGAAATGATTTTTCCCGGGAGGTTGCTTTGATGAGTAACATTTTTGATTCTTCTTTGCGTCAAGTATTAGAAGCTTCCGCTTCTGATGCTCCTACGCCAGGCGGCGGCAGTGTGTCCGCCATTGTGGGAAGTTTCGGGGTAGCCATGGTTTCCATGGTCGCCAATTTGACCACAGGCAAGGAAAAATATAAAGATGTGGAACCACAAGTAAAGGCAATTCTGGAGAAAACCAGTAGAATTATGGCCCGCCTAGAGGAGCTCGTGGCGGAAGATATGCAGGTTTTCGGCAAGTTCATGGAAGCGCTGAAAATGCCAAAGGATACGGAAGAACAAAAGAGCCTGCGGGCCGGCAAAATGCAGGAAGCCCTCAAAGCGGCTACCGATACCCCGATGGAAATAGCTCGGGTGTGCTTGGAAGGCCTGGAATTGGCTGCCGAGCTGTCCTCCATCGGAAACAAGGGAGCCATTAGCGACGTGGGAGTGGCAGCCTACGTGGCGGAAGCAGCTTTAAACAGCGTCCTGTTGAGCGTGGATATTAACATCCCCAGCATCAAAGATGCTGAATACGTGGACCAGGTCCAACAAGAGAAATATGCCCTTATCGTGAAAGCCGCCCAGTTGAGAGAAAAGGCTGTAGCACAAGTAAGGGACAGGATGTAACTATGTTGTTTCGCGCAGAGCCAGTGAAGTGTTGGCAGGTTTCGGAACTGAATAATTACCTGAAGGAGCTGTTGTCCAGCAATCCTTTCCTGTCCAACCTGTGGATTAAGGGGGAGATTTCCAACCTGCGGCAGCCCGGATCCGGTCACCTGTTTTTCACCTTAAAGGACCGGACCGGCTCTATCCGTGCCGTCATGTTTCGCTCCAAAGCTGTGGAACTGCGCGTACCCTTGCGAGATGGGATGGAGGTCCTGATAAGGGCCTCCCTTTCCATTTACGAAAGGGACGGTGTTTACCAGCTCTACGTAGAAGAAGTGCACCCATTAGGCGTGGGGGATTTGCACCGGGCTTTTGAAATGCTGAAGGCCCAGTTAGAAAAGGAAGGGCTGTTTCGACCGGAGCGCAAAAAGAAACTGCCTTACCTGCCGCGCCGGATCGGTTTGGTCACTTCCACCACGGGCGCAGCCATAAGGGATATCCTGACAGTCTTGCTGCAAAGATGTCCCTCTTTGGATATTGTGGTGGCCCCGGCCCTCGTGCAGGGTGCCGGTGCGCCTGATTCTATTGCCCATGCTTTGGCGCTCTTGAACCGCTTCGGTCAGGTAGATGTGATTATTGTGGCCAGGGGAGGAGGATCCCTGGAGGAATTGTGGGCTTTCAATACGGAACAAGTGGCCAGGAGTATTGCTGCTTCAACCATTCCGGTGGTAACGGGAGTAGGACATGAAACTGATTTTACCATCGCTGACTTGGTGGCGGACCGCCGGGCTCCCACTCCTACGGCTGCTGCGGCTCTGGTGGTACCTGACCTCCGTGAAGAACTGGATAAACTGGACGTAAAACTCAAGAGAGCCCACCGCAGCCTGGTGAGTCTATTGACCAAAAAGCAGCAGCACCTGCATGGGATTGGCAAGTATTCAATCCTGGCACGACCGGAACAGCTTTTTGCCCGGCAGAAACAGCGGCTTGAAGCCACCCAGCACAAACTGCATCTGATCATTAAACAGTATTTCCAGGAACGGCACAATAAACTGGGTGTGCAGTGGCACAAACTGGATGCTTTGAGCCCTTTGAAGGTACTGCAAAGAGGTTTTTCCATTTGCCGGGACGAGCAAGGCAAAATAATCACCAGTGCCGCTCAAGTGGTGGTGGGCCAGCTGTTGGAAGTAAAACTGAAAGAAGGCAGCTTGGACTGCCGGGTAATGGGGGTGAAAGAATCTAGTGCCCAAGGACAACCGGAACCTAACGTATGAAGAAGCGTCGCAGCGGTTGGAAGCTATCGTGCAGCGCCTGGAACAGGAGGAACTGAGCCTGGACGAAGCCCTGGATCTATTTGAAGAAGCCGTCATTTTGGCCAACTATTGCAGGAAAACACTATCTGCTGCGGAACAGCGGCTGTCGGTCCTGCTGGAAAAGGAAGACGGCCGGCTATTACTGGAACCTTTTTCCCTATCGGAGGAATAACCATGATGAACATCCAACAATACTTGCAAGATAGAAAAAAGATGGTGGAGGAAGCGCTTTTCAAGCACTTGCCCCCGCCAAATACCTACCCGGCAGTAATTCATGAAGCCATGCATTACAGCTTGGCCGCCGGAGGCAAAAGATTGCGGCCTATCCTGGTACTGGCTTCCGCAGAAGCAATCGGCCATTGCGACCCGGCAGCCATGGCCCCCTTATATTGTGCCGTGGAATACATCCATACATACTCGCTGATTCATGATGACCTACCGGCGATGGATGATGATGACTTCAGAAGGGGCAAGCCCTCTTGTCATAAAGCTTTCGGGGAAGGAATCGCCATTTTGGCCGGAGATGCCTTACTAACTTATGCATTTGAACTGCTAACCCATTTAGCTCCACCCGAAGGTGTTTTCCCGGAAGAATTAGTGGTAAGAATCATCAAGGATATCAGCTGCAGCATTGGAACCACAGGTTTAATCGGCGGGCAAGTGGTAGACCTGCAATCAGAAGCCGTCCGGGTGGACCTGGATACCATAACCTATATTCACCGGCACAAGACCGGCGCTTTGTTTAAGACTTGTATCCTTTCCGGTGCCAGGCTGGCCGGGGCTACGGAGAAAGAATTAGAACATTTAGCTAACTACGCCGATGCCTTCGGCATGGCCTTTCAGATTATCGATGATATTCTAGACATCGAAGGAGATCCTGCCTTGCTCGGCAAACCAACCGGAAGTGATGCCAAGAAGCAAAAAGCTACTTATCCCGGTCTAATGGGTATTGAGGCAGCGCGGGCAAAAGCCGAAGACTGTATCAGCCAAGCGGTACGGGCTCTGGAATCTTTCGGAGAACAAGCCGAAGCATTGCGACAGCTGGCCGTCTATATTGGACAAAGAGAGATCTGATTCTCTTGCCCCTTGCTCTTTAGCCTATTCGGTGGTATAATGCTTAGTCGAAATAGGCGTACATTATTTCTAAAAATGAGTGGTGCAGTATTCTAGTCAGAATGGCCAATTTTGAAGACGGGCCTAAAAATCCGTCAAAGGGCACATCGATGAAGTTCCTGGTGCTGGCTGCCGATGCCCCGTCGGGGGTTGGTGCTGGGAG
>DULZ01000084.1 GCA_012840125.1 Clostridia bacterium
GCCGCGGCCGTTTTCGATGCCACCGGAGGGTACGGTGCTGCCTACTTGATTGCTTGCTTACTGCTGGTGGTTTCAGTGCTGGTCACTTTCACTTTCCGGGCCCCGGCCCGGGTGCAAAGGGACTTACCTGCCCGGTAAGCACAATTGATCTTCATTAGGTCTATGTGGTTAATAGCCCCGCCAGGCGCGGGGCTTCGTTTTTGCGGGGATGAGGGGCGGGCCGCAGCAGTGGTTTCTAAGGATGCCCGGCGGCTCAAGCCTGCCGGGCATAGGACCGTTTTTAAGTAGGCTCAGGGGACAGCCTGGATGGCTTGCCGGCGCCGGACGATTTACCCTGCTGCAGGTTTTGCAGGAGCTGCTGTTCGTTGACGAGCCAGAGGGCCAAGCCGAGAGCTAAGGCCGCCAAAAGGGCGCCGCCGGCGAACATGGTCCGTTTACTGAGGCTTAACAAAAAATCAAAAACCGGGGGACCGGCGGCCACGCCGAGAAACCTGACCCCGCCGTAGAGGGCGGTTATGCCGCCCCGCTCTTCCAGCGGTACGGAGCTGGTCACCAGGGTGTTAACGCCGGGCAAGACAAGGCCTGTCCCGAGGCCCAGGAGGAGAATCCCAGCAAAGAAAACCATATCACCGGGGAAAAGGGCGAAGGCGCCCAGGGGACCGGCCACCAGGATTAAACCCAGGACGATAAAGTACTTGATTTTCCCCAGCTGCCGCTCCAGGTAGCGGCCGCCAAAGAAAGAGGTGGAGGACATGGCCAGGACCGGCACCGCCAGGGCCAGCCCTTTCACGATGCCGTCCAGGCCGTAGCTTTTTTCCAGCACGTCGGATAGATAGGATAAGAGACCGAAAAGAATCAGCAGCACGGCGCTGCCGGCGGCATAACAGCCGGCCAGGGATTTTCCCTTCCTTTGAAAAATCTCTTTGATTTTGCCCAGGTACGCCCGGACGGATTGGTTTCCTTTTTCCGGCGGCGGTTCTTTGATGAGGAGCCAGATGAGGACGGCGGCGGGTACGGCCAAAAAAGCGTAGACGAAGAAAAGGGCATACCAAATTAACAGGGCTATCGCTGCTCCCAGGATGGGGCTGATCACTTTGCCCAGACCGTTGGCGGCCTCCAGTCCCCCCAGCGCCTTCGGGCGTTCCTGGCTGGTGAAGATGTCGCTCACCAGGGCCATGGCAATGGGTCCGGTGCCGCTGGCCCCCAGTCCTTGAATGATGCGTCCCGCCAGGAGAATCGGGTATGATTGCCACCACCAGGCGGCTAATCCCGAAAGGACCCCTCCGGTGGCATACAGCAGCAGGGCGGGCAGGATGATGGGCTTCCGCCCGTATTTATCAGCCAAAAAACCCATGACCGGAATGGCGATGCCGGCGGGCAAAGAAAAAAGAGTGATGCTCAGGCCCGCTTGCAGCTTGGTGATCTCCATGGCTTTCTGCATGTCGGGGAGTACCGGGATCAGCATGGAGTTCCCTAAAACCATGATGAAAGGCACGCTGCTCAATGCTATTAGTTTCCAAAGACTTTCCTTTTTCATGCAGGTCTCCTTAACCGGTTGCTTGTACTTACTGAAATTATTATTGCTGGATTAATCATTTCTAATGCGACGGTGCCGGAGCCATTAGCAGGAAATGAACGGCGGGCGGCGAATTCTGTTACAACCGTACAAACCAGTAATATCCAAAAAAAAGGAGGAGCAGGGATATGCCGATTGTGACCATCGAGATGTTGGAAGGACGGACCGTGGAGCAGAAAAGAGCCCTGGCTGAGGCTGTTACCAAAGCCGTATGTGACACCTGCAACTGCCCGGCCGAGAGGGTGACCATTGTGATTCATGATATGCCGAAAACGAACATCGCTAAAGCCGGCAAGTTGATGAGTGATACAGACAATTAGTCATGCACCCGGCGCTGCTTGGCCGGAAACAGCGGGCATTAGGAGGGGCCCGGCATAGAGCTGCAGTTAAGTCTCCACCGGCGTTGGGCTGGGCCGGGCCCCGGCGGAAGAGGCAGCTTGTCAACTTTCTGAGTGGGGGGGGAGGTCATATTGCGTTTACGCGAGTTGGCTGAGGAACGGGAAGAGAGAGAGTTGTCCCCGCTGGCCGCTAAGAGCAGGAACAGCAAGGGACGGCTGGCGCCGGAACCGCCCTGTGCCGTGCGCACGGATTTTCAAAGGGACAGGGACCGGATTATTCACAGTAAGAGCTTCCGGCGGCTGAAGGATAAGACTCAGGTTTTCCTGATCGCCGAAGGGGATCATTACCGCACCCGTCTTACCCATACCCTGGAAGTCTCCCAAATTGCCAGGACCGTGGCCAGGGCCTTAATGCTTAATGAAGACCTGGTGGAAGCCATCGCTTTGGGCCATGATTTGGGTCATACCCCTTTTGGACACGCCGGTGAAGATGCCCTAAACAGTGTTTATCCCGGCGGTTTTAAACATAACGAGCAGAGCCTGCGGGTCGTGGATATACTAGAAGGTGGCAAAGGGCTCAATTTAACTTTCGAGGTCAGGGACGGGATCCTGCATCATACGGGGGACGGCTTGCCGGCCACTTTGGAAGGCCAAATCGTGCGCATTGCCGACCGGGTTGCTTATATTAACCATGATATTGACGATGCCATCAGGGGCGGGGTGATTACGGCCGCCGATTTGCCCAGGGATTGCCTGGCGGTTTTGGGCAAAACCCACCGGGAACGCATTGATACCATGGTGCGGGATTTGATTATAAACAGCATGGACCGGGATAGAATCTGTATGAGCCGGGAAGTGCAGGAAGCCACCGATGCCCTGCGCAAATTCCTGTTTGAAAGGGTTTATATCGATTCCCCCGCCAAGCAGGAAGAAAGAAAAGCCAAGAGAATGCTCAAGGATTTATACTGGTTTTACCTGGAGCGAAAGGATCTTTTCCTGGATGAAATCAATTATTACAACGAAGAGGAAAAGCTGGAACGGCAAGTGTGCGATTACGTGGCCGGCATGACGGACCGGTTCGCCGTCGCCCAGTATGTGAAGTATTTCGTACCGCAAGGGTCGAAAACCTAAGGGAGTTGAAATTGTTGCCGAAGATTTTCGCTATTTCCGATTTGCACCTGCCGGGGTCCACGGGCAAGAAAATGGATGTCTTCGGTCCCGAGTGGGTGGACCATGACCGCAAGATTGAAAGCCACTGGCGCCGCCTGGTGTCGGGGGAAGACCTGGTCCTCATCCCCGGGGATATTTCCTGGGCCATGCGGTTGGAAGAGGTAGAAGAGGATTTAGACCGCATAGCTTCCTGGCCCGGCACGAAAGTCATGATCCGGGGCAACCATGACTACTGGTGGCAGGGGATAGGGAAGCTCAGGCGAAGGCTGCCCGCCTCTATGTATGCCCTTCAAAACGATTCCGTTTCTCTCGGCGGGTTCTCCATCTGCGGCACGCGGGGTTGGAAAGTGCCCGGATGCGAAGACTTTACCGGGGAGGACGAGAAGATTTACCGGCGGGAAGTCCAGCGGTTGGAGCAGTCGTTGAAAACCGCCGGCGGCCAGGAACCGGTCATCGTGATGCTGCATTATCCACCCTTTAATGAGCGGGGAGAACCGTCCCTCTTTGTGGAGCTGATGCAGGAATACCGGGTCCGGAAATGCATTTACGGACACTTGCACGGGCAGCACATCCAGGCGGCCGTGACCGGGAACATTGACGGTATCGAGTATTATTTGGTGTCCTGTGATAAGGTTGATTTTGCCCCCTTGTTAATCGCGGAAACAAAATGAGGGAGACTCCTCTTCGCCGGTCGGGCTATTCAGGTAGTGACCAAGTACCTGACAGGGAGTTCCCTCATCTCATATTATGACCGGGAGACAATTTTTTATCCGCCCCACGTTAAAATTTCTCCGCCCCGCGGGTAAAAAAACCGGCACTCCGGTGGAGTGCCGCAAGCAGAATAAGGAAGGTTCAAAAAGAATGAAGTAGGCTTCTTTGCCTGTTAATATTATAACACATGGGTATATACAATTATGCAGGAAAGTATTGTTACTTGTGATAGAAGGATAATATCCAATAGTATAGAACCATATGATAGATGGTGTTTAACTGGGCGGTTTTTTGGGTTTGAGCATGGGCTTGACTACCAGGGGAAATACTAAACCCTTGTAGACGGCATAGAAGCTGGTGCCCAACACGAGCAGCAGCAGTACCAGTGCGGTGATGTCAGCCATCCAGTCCACCTCCAGGGATAGTTTTGCCTTTTCCCCGGTTTTCATTCCAAGAAATTTCTCCACCGGCGGCAGGAGATTTTCGATCAAGATAGAATATAGAAAAATTGTTCTCAATTCAGCCTTCTTGCGGCCACTATAACACGCCTGACTTGCAGGAAATCGGTTCCCTTTGGGCGAATCATTGTCAAAAGCACTGAGGTGGTCAAAGTGGCCGGACTTTACAGCCAAGGAACCCTGGAGGAAATCCGCCAGCGGATCGACATCGTTGACTTAATCGGCGAGTATGTGAGCTTGCGCAAACAAGGCAACAGCTATGTAGGCCGTTGTCCCTTTCATGACGATAGAAATCCTTCTTTTCATGTTACACCGGAGAACGGTCTTTTTTATTGCTTTGGTTGCGGTGCAGGCGGCGATGTGTTCTCTTTTATCATGAAAATCGCCCACCTGGATTTTCCCCAGGCGGTGGAAAGGCTGGCCCAGCGGGCGGGCGTCACCCCGGTGCGAGAAGGGAAGAGCGCCCCGGAATCTAGGAAACTAGACAAATTGAACCGCCTGCGGGAAATCAACAGGGAAGCCGCCTTGTACTATTACCGGTCTTTGCGTTCCACTGCGGGGGAGCCGGCCAGGCGTTACCTGGCGGAAAGGGGCATCAATCAAGACTCCCAGCACAAGTTTGCCCTGGGTTATGCCCCGAAAAACAATGCTTTACTGTCCTACCTGGCCAGGAAAGGTGTGACCACGGAGGACATGCTGGCCGCAGGGCTGGCAATCGGGAGAGATGACGGTTCCGTCATTGACCGTTTCCGGGATAGGGTTATGTTTCCCATTACCGATCACCGGGGCCGGGTGGTGGGCTTCGGCGGCCGGCTGATTAACCCCGGGGAGCCCAAGTATCTCAATTCCCCGGAGACGGAGATTTTCCGGAAAAAGAGCCTGCTGTACGGTTTGCACCTGGCTTTGCCGGCCCTCAGGCAGTCCCAGGTGGCTGTGCTGGTGGAAGGATACCTGGATGTCATTGCCCTGCATCAAGCAGGGATTCAAAATGCCGTGGCCTCGCTGGGGACCGCATTTACCCCGGAACATGCCAAGCTGCTGAAGAGATATGCGAGAGAAGTGGTCATCTTGTTTGACAGTGATGAGGCAGGCATGAAGGCCACGGAAAGGGCCATTGAGATTTTCAGCCGGCAGGAGCTGGCCGTCAAAGTTGCCTCCCTGGCAGGGGCTAAAGATCCTGACGAGTTCCTCCGGGATGCCGGGCCCCAGGCCTTATTGGAAGTCCTGGAGAAGGCATTGCCGGTGGTGCTTTACCGTTTTCACCGGCTCAAATCCACCCTGCCCTTGGATACACCGGGTAACAAAAGTGCACTTCTGAGACAGTTGTTTCCCGACTTAGCCAGGTTGAGCAGCCAGGTGGAGCGCCAGGAGTATATCAGGATCCTGGCCCAGGAGTTAAACTTGTCAGAAGAAGTGATTTGGGACGATTTCCGAAGAAATCAGGGGGAACAACGGGGAAAATATCAGTATTTGAGGGATAAAACTTCTCAAATAAGGAATAATACCAATGGAAACGGAAATGTTAATTCTTTCCGCACTCCTTATGTCATAGCACAGGAAAACATGCTGCGCCTCCTTTTACAGGAGCCGTCCCTGGTGAGCAGGGTGGCGCCGGCAGTGGACCCCGAGGCGTTTCATGAAGCACCCTACCGGGAGCTTTTTCTCTTGGTCAAAGAACAGGTACAGGCCCGGGGGGACGGTGCCGTCACCCTGAAGGAGATTGTCTCGGCTGCCCCGGAAGAGTTAAAAGGCTTGATTGCCAAGCTGGCCTCGGCGAACCCGCTGCCGGTGGGCGACCGCCAGCTGCAGGATACCGTGGTCAGCCTGCAGCGGCAGTACTTACAAGCCCAGGTGCGGGATAAATGGAAAAAAATTGCGGAGGCGGAAGCAAAAAAGGATTCTTCTGGGGTGCAAATCCTGTTGCAGGAGATCTCGAATTTGCAGCGAAAGATTCAATCATTAAAATAAACGTCACCTTGAGGATGAAGACGGAAGGGGGGACGACGATGCAAGATGAGGAACGCAGAATAGAAAGCGTTAAAGAGCTGATGCGAAAAGGAAAAGATCGCGGCATTCTCACTTACCAGGAAATCGCGGATCAACTGCAAGGGATCGAGCTGACTGCGGAGCAAATTGATGAGATTTATGAGCAGTTAGGCAATATGGGCATTGATGTATTGCCTAGCGAACACGACGTGCGCAAAGTCGAAGACGATGCTCATAAAGAAGAAGATATCGATCTATCTATACCGGAAGGTATAGGCATCGATGACCCCGTACGTATGTACCTCAAGGAAATTGGGAGAGTCCCCTTACTAACGGCTGAAGAAGAAATTGAGTTAGCGAAACGCATGGAGCAAGGCGACGAGGAAGCCAAGCGGTTGCTTGCGGAAGCTAACTTGAGATTAGTCGTGAGCATTGCCAAGAGGTATGTCGGGAGAGGGATGTTGTTCCTGGATCTAATCCAGGAAGGCAACTTAGGTCTCATTAAAGCGGTGGAGAAATTCGACTACCGCAAGGGGTTCAAGTTCAGCACTTATGCTACCTGGTGGATTAGGCAGGCGATTACGAGAGCCATTGCCGACCAGGCCCGGACCATCCGGATCCCCGTCCACATGGTGGAGACCATAAATAAGCTGATTCGCGTCCAAAGGCAGCTGCTGCAAGAACTGGGACGGGAGCCAACCCCTGAGGAAATTGCCCAGCAGATGGACATTCCGGTGGAGCGCGTGCGCGAGATTATGAAGATTGCGCAGGAGCCGGTTTCCCTGGAGACTCCCATCGGGGAAGAAGAAGACAGCCATTTGGGAGATTTTATCGAGGACGAAGATGCCCTGGCCCCGGCGGAAGCAGCTTCTTACATGCTGCTCAAGGAGCAGTTGGAAGAAGTGCTGGAAACTCTAACACCGCGCGAAGAAAAGGTGCTGCGCCTCCGTTTCGGGCTCGATGACGGCCGTTCCCGGACCCTGGAGGAAGTAGGCCAGGAGTTCGGTGTGACGCGGGAGCGCATCAGGCAGATTGAGGCCAAGGCGCTGCGGAAGCTGAGACATCCCAGCCGCAGCAAGAAGCTGAAGGACTACCTCGAGTAGGCTGGAAAAAGTTTTTTATGAAAACCTCTTGACCACCTGCGCCGCATCACTTATAATATCATGTGTGAAGGGCGTTCCTCGGTAGCTCAATGGTGGAGCATCCGGCTGTTAACCGGAGGGTTGTAGGTTCGAATCCTACCCGGGGAGCCATTTTTTAACGGTAACGATAATGACTAGTGCCCTGTGCGGAACTAGTCATTATTTCACTTTGGATAAATTGGGCCTATAGCTCAGCGGTAGAGCTGCCGGCTCATAACCGGCTGGTCCCTGGTTCGAATCCAGGTGGGCCCACCAATATAAATGGCCCGTTGGTCAAGCGGTCTAAGACATCGGCCTTTCAAGCCGGTAACAGGGGTTCGACTCCCCTACGGGTCACCAGAAGGGCGATTAGCTCAGTTGGGAGAGCGCCTGCCTTACAAGCAGGAAGTCGGCAGTTCGAGTCTGTCATCGCCCACCATGGGGAATTAACCACCGAAAGGTGGTTTTATTTTTTTTATAAAACTTTGAAAAAAGGTTTTTTGCCTATTTATTGCGAAAAAATATAGACAGGTGATGGCGTGGAAATGGAAACAGGGTTGAAATTGTCTCCCAGGCTCGAAAAAGTGGCCGGATTTGTGCTCCCCGGGGAACCGGCGGCCGATATCGGCAGCGATCATGCCTATTTGCCCATCTATTTGGTCCGGAACGGGATCGTACCTTCGGCCGTGGCCGTGGAAGTCCATCCCGGTCCCTGGCAGAGCTCCTTGGACCAGGTGCACCTCCATCAATTGGAGGATAAAATCCAGGTGCGGCTGGGGGACGGGTTTGCGCCCCTGGCCCCCGGGGAAGTGGCCACCGCCGTGGTGGCCGGTATGGGAGCCAGGACCATCATCCACATTCTCAGCCACGGCCAAGCCATCTTACCCACCCTCAAAAGACTGGTGCTCCAGCCCATGGCGGGAGTGGCCGAATTGCGGCAATGGTTATATGACCGGGGCTTTTGCCTGGTCGATGAGGAATTAGTACAAGAGGGAGAACAATTTTACTTCATTTTAGCAGCCGAAAAAGGAGAAACAAAGCCTCTTTCCCCCTGGGAGCGCGAGTTCGGGCCCATCTTGCTGGCGAAAAGGCATCCTTTACTGGTTCCCTACCTGGAAAGGCTGATCCGGCAGCAAGAACGGATCCTATTATCCTTGCAGCGAGGAGTTTCGGCGAAAGCCGGGAAAGAACGGCGGGCGGCGGAAGGAAGATTAAACCTGTTAAGAGAGGTGATGAAATGGCTGTCCACTGCCAACGATTAATTAGCTTGCTGGAAGAATTGGCTCCGGTGAGTTTAGCGGAAAACTGGGATAATGTGGGACTGCTGGTAGGTGACCCGCAAGCCGGGGTGGAGGGAGTGCTGGTTGCTTTAGACCTAACCCAGGGTGTGATTGACGAAGCCTTAAGGCAAGAATGCAACTTCATCCTGGTTCACCATCCTCCCATCTTTCACCCGCTGAAACGGTTGACCGCTGCCGACCCGGAAGCCCGGCTGCTCATGGAAGCGATAAGAAACGGCTTAAACATCTATGCGGCTCATACCAACCTGGACAAGGCGCCGGGCGGGGTCAATGACAGGCTGGCCCAGGTACTGGGTTTAGTAGATGCGGAAATCCTGTCGGCCCAGGTGAAGGAGCAGCATTACAAACTGGTGGTCTTTGTGCCGGAAACCCACGAAAAAGAAGTGCGCCAAGCGATTGGGGATGCCGGGGCCGGCTTCATCGGTAACTACTCCTACTGTACTTTCAGGACCCGGGGGACGGGGACCTTTTTGCCCTTGGAGGGGGCCAATCCCTACCTGGGCCGGGTGGGCCGGGTGGAGGAAGCGGCGGAATACCGCTTGGAAACCATTGTGCCGGAAAGGATTCTGGGTAAAGTGGTGCAGGCTATGCTGGAGGCTCACCCTTACGAGGAAGTAGCTTATGACCTGTATCCCCTGGCCGTTACAGGTACACCCAAAGGCGGCCTGGGACGGGTCGGTAACCTGGCCGAGCCGCTGCCGCCTGCACAATTCATCGAATTTGTGAAAGAGCGGCTGTCCCTGGCTGCCGTTAAAGTAGTGCCCGGCCGTCACGAGTTGGTCCGGCGGGTGGCCGTTTGCGGCGGTTCCGGCGGCAGGTTGATCAAAGATGCGGTAAAGAGAGGCGCCCAAGCTTTCATCACCGGGGATGTGGATTACCATGAAGGCCAACTGGCGGAAAGTCTTGGCTTGATGGTCATTGATGCCGGTCACGGCGCTACCGAAAAAGTGGTCCTGCCCTGGCTGGCAGAACAACTGCATCATCTTTTGACTACTCATAACCTGGCGGTGCCTGTGGTTCTTGCCGCCACCAATACCGATCCCTGGCGTTGCTATTGAGGATAGAAGAGCATACTTCTATCCTTTTTTGATTCTGCATGCCATTCTACCAGGCAAGGAGGCGTACCCATGTCATTAAAACACTTGTGGCGGTTGCAGCAGTTGGAACTGGCCCGGGCGAAGGTACTTCAACAATTGGACAGGGATGTGATGAAGCAGCTTAACTTGGAGAAACAAGCCCTGCTGGCTCGCCGGGAGGAATTGAAACGAGCTAAGGCGGTTTGGCAAAGACTGGTCAAGGAAAAGCGGCAGCAGGAAGAAGAACTGCACCGGCTGGAACAGCGCAGGAAAGAATTGAGCGACGAGCTCTACGGCGGGCAGGTAACCCATCTCAAAGATCTCAGCCGCTTGGAAGAACAAATACGCCAACTGGAAAGAAAGATTGATCTCTTAGCTGAGAGTTATTTAAAATTGGAGGAAAAAGTCCTGGAAATGGAGAACAATATCCAAATGGAATCGAGCCGTTTGACCGCCGCCACGGAAGCATTCAAGGAGAAAGCCAGGCGGGTCAAGGAGGACCTGGACAGCCGGAGAGCGGAATTGGCTTCCTTGGAAATGGCTATTAAAGAGGCGGAACGCCTCATCGCGCCGGCCCTCCTGGCCCAGTACCGCCGGGTGCGGCAAAGACTGGGTATTGGGGCGGTGGCCCCGGTCAAGGACGGCGTCTGCGGCGGCTGCGGCATCCAATTGCCTTCCCTTTTGCGGCAGCAGGTCAAACAGGAAGCATTGGCCCGATGCGAAAGTTGTGGCAGAATACTGGTGATGACTGAAGATCTCACCTGAGTTTAGGAGGATGTGGTTTTGAAGTTGGTGATTCATACTGACGGTGCCGCCAGGGGCAATCCCGGCCCGGCCGGCATTGGGGCCCTGATCCGGCGGGAAGACGGGCAGGTCCTGGCGGAAATCAGCCGGTTTCTAGGTCATGCTACCAATAACGTGGCCGAGTACACGGCCCTCATTATTGCGCTGGAAAAGGCGGCTGCCCTGGGTGCTACGGAAGTGGAAGTCTTTACCGATAGCGAACTCATGGTTAAGCAAATCCACGGCGAATACCGGGTCAAGAACGAAGGACTAAAACCTCTGTATCAGAAAGTACAAGAACTGGCCGCCGGGTTCAGGAGTTTTGACATTACCCATGTGGCGCGGGAAAAAAACAAAGAGGCAGACCGGTTAGCCAACCGGGGGATTGATGAAGGTCTGCAGAAAAGCAAAGGTTGAGAAAGCAGGAGATCCAGATGAGTACCGTTGATTCATTGAGTTTAGACAGGATTCTCCAGGAAGCTATCGAGGTGCTGGAGAACAGCAAGGAGCAAATCTTTGATATTGCCGAGCATGCCCGGGAGGAATGCCTCCGGCTCGAGAAAGAGATGAACCATGTCAAGCAGCTCACCCTGAAAGTCATCGATGAAGTGGACCGGTGTGAGAAGGAGGTGCGCCTGGCCCGGCTCCATTTGATGAAGGTCAACAAGGAATTAGGCAAGTATTCGGAAGAAGAGATGAGGCAAGCCTACGAAAAGGTAGCGGAGATGCAGATTAAGGTGGCACTCTTACGGGAGCGGGAAAACCAGCTGAAAGCCAAAAGGACCGAACTGGAGATCAGTCACCAGAAGATGCGTAAAACGGCTGAGAAGGCGGAAAAGCTGGTTACCCAGGTGGGCGTGGCCATTTCTTATTTGGCCAGCAGTGTCAAAAACATCTGGGAGGAAATAGAAAAACTGCAGCAGCAGCAGCAGGTCGGTTATGCTATTATTCGTGCCCAGGAAGAAGAGCGGCGCCGCATCGCCAGGGGGATTCACGACGGTCCCGCACAATCACTGGCTAATTTAGTTTTGCGGGCGGAGTATTGTGAAAAATTACTGGATAAGAAGCCGGAGCTGCTGAAGGAGGAGCTGCAGGCACTGAAGAGATTTGCCAGGAGCAACTTGGAGGATATTCGCAAGATCATTTTCGATTTAAGGCCTATGGATCTGGATGATTTGGGCCTGATCCCCGCTATCCAGCGGTACGCCTCGGATTTCGCGTTGGACCACCAGATTCCCGTCGAAGTGGTGGTGCTGGGGGACCGGCGGCGTTTCAGTGCCGCCATGGAAGTAGCTCTCTTTCGCATCGTCCAGGAGGCCCTCACCAATATCAGCAAACACGCCCGGGCCACCCAGGCCAATATTGTGATAGAAATAACTCCCCTTAATATTACCCTGGTGATTAAAGATAATGGGATTGGGTTTAATGTAGAAGAGCCGTTGGACAATGAATGTTTCGGGCTCAGGGGCATGAAAGAATGGGTGGCTTTCTTGCGGGGCAATATTAAAATCACCAGCCAACCGGGTGCAGGCACAACTATCAATGTAAAGATTCCGGTGGAAGGGGAGGAATGGAGTTGAGCAAGATCACCGTCCTGGTCGTGGATGACCATCCTCTCTTGCGAGAGGGGCTGATCAAGATTCTTTCCCTTGATGAAGCGATTGAAGTAGTAGGCGAAGCAGGCGACGGGGAAACAGGTATCAAACTGGCCGATGAACTCGAACCCCAGATTGTGTTGCTTGATATTAATCTCCCTAAGGTGAACGGCATCATCGCCTGCAAGATCATCAAAGAAAGGCACCCGGAGACGCAGGTTATAGTGCTGACCGTCTGTGAAGATGAGAGGCAAGTTCTGGAGATCGTGCGGGCCGGGGCCAACGGCTATCTCTTGAAAGACGTAGAACCACAAGTCCTGCTGCAGTCGGTGAAAGATGCCGCTTCCGGGAAATCACCGCTGCACCCGAAAATCGCCGGGACGGTGCTGCAGCAGTTCGGCAAGCTGGCCCAAGCCGTGGAAGATAATCAAGGCACGCTTCTTACCAGCAGGGAAAGAGAGATCATCCAGCTCATTGCCAAGGGAGCCACGAACCGGACCATTGCGAAAACGCTGTTTATCAGTGAAAAGATCGTAAAAAACCATGTGACCAATATTTTCCGCAAACTCAACGCGGCGGACCGGACGGAAGCGGTGGTGAAAGCGATGGAAAAACGCATTATCTAGTCCCGGTGAAAATAGGACCGGTCCTACCGGGAGAAATGACTATTGTCGGATTTTGGGGCATATGACAAGTTGTTATAATAAAATCAACAGAGTTACAATTACATAAGGTTCGACCTCCCACAATCCCTTTATTTATAGACCCTACCTCTGGTAGGGTCCCTTTTAACTTTGGCAGAAATAGGCCTGCCCGCTAGCAACCGGACACTTGGGGAAAGCTATCATAAGGAGACCTAATGATGCTGATTAAAGTCTTGATCGTCGATGACATTGCGGAAACCAGGAATAATGTGCGCCTGCTGTTGTCCTTTGATGAAGAAATCGTCGTGGTCGGAGAAGCCGGGAACGGACTGGCGGCTCTTGAAGAAGTACGGAAGCTGAAACCGGATGTGGTTTTGATGGATATCAATATGCCTGTCATGGACGGGATGACCGCTTGCCAAAAGATTGCCGCCCTGTATCCATTCGCCCGGGTGATTATGATGACGGTGCAGGGAGGCCGGGAGTATATCCGGAAGGCCTACCAAATGGGCGCTAAAGGCTATATCGTCAAACCTTTCTCCAGTGAAGAATTGATCAACGTCATTAAATCCACCTACCTGGCATACGAAGAAAAACTGGCCGTTCCACTGCCGTAACAGCTAACGTCCCTCACATTCCCATCGCTTTTTCCCTTGACACGAAAACATAACCGTGGTACCATATAGCTCCGAATGAAATATGGTTGAGTAGATTGGGTGATCGCGGGTACCAGTCCGAAAGGAGGTATCTGAGGAAAGTCCGAGCTCCACAGGGCAGGGTGCTGGGTAACACCCAGTGGGGGCGACCCTAAGGAAAGTGCCACAGAGATATACCGCCGGGTAATTGGCTTTTGCCAAAGCCGGTTACCGGGTAAGGGTGAAAAGGTGAGGTAAGAGCTCACCAGCAACCAGGCGACTGGTTTGGCTAGGTAAACCCCACCCGGAGCAAGACCGAATAGGGGAACGTTAAAGGTGGCCCGCCTAGTTCCCGGGTAGGTCGCTTGAGGCGTTTGGTAACAAACGTCCTAGATAGATGATCATCCACGACAGAACTCGGCTTACAGATCTACTCATCCATGACACAAAATGAACCTCCCGCTCCCGGGAGGTTTTTATTTTGCCCGTTGTATTGACAATTGGCCATAGTATGGTAGAGTGTAATATCATAAGTTCTGAATGCAATTCATTTCATTGGGAGGTACATCCGTTGTCCTATCGCAAAACGAAAAAAGTGGAGGAAAAACTGCAAAACCGCCGGGCGAAAATCCTGGCAGTAGGCAAAGAAGTGCTGGCCGAGGAAGGCTACAAGAACGTGGCCATTAAAACCATCGCCGAGAGGGCCGGCATCGCCACCGGGACCTTTTACCTGTATTTTGCCAACAAGGACAAGCTGGTGGAAACCATTGCCGAAGAAATGTACCGGAAATTGCTGGAACGGATCCGCCAGGAAAGAGCCAAATATACTGCCACCATTGATAAGCTGCAGATCAGCATGAAGACCTGCCTCGATGTATTCAGTGAAGAAAAACAGATGGCCAAAATCCTTTTGATCCAGGCACCAGTTAAGTCCGTATAATGGTGTAAAATTGGTTTTCCAAAAGAGTTGAGCCATTAACAAATTCCTCAGTTAGAATAGAAGTGGAAAAACCAAAATTCTAAGAGGAGGAATTTGAATGGCTCAATAC
>DULZ01000085.1 GCA_012840125.1 Clostridia bacterium
CATGACCTCCTTTACGGAATTCGTACTGTTTCCAGCGCCGCTGGATTGCTTCAATCGGTCCGCAATCCGGAGCTTCCTCTATGAGGTCCGGCTCCTATACAATGACGGCACTGTCAATGTTGGTAAAGACGTTGTTCTTCATGGACCGGCTGTCCAAGGCCGTTACCACGGTATTGTTTTCGATGCTGACGATGAAAGCCATGTCGTCCAGTAAAACCAGGGATTCCCGGCAGCCTTTCCTGGCCGCTTCCTGCACCCCTTGCTCCACCCGGGCCAGTTTATCCGCCGTCAGTTCCAAATTACGGTTCCGGATCCGTTCCATGGCATGTTTGGAAAACTGGATGGTGCTGGTGGCCCTGATGCTTTCTTGCAGTACTTGCTGGAAACTGGTACTGCTTTTCGGTTCCGGTTTCCGCGGCTCCGGTCGAAAGGGCAGTTCCGGTACCACCGGCCTGGTCAGGTCAATGCGGTTACTCACTCCCATCACCTTCCCCCAAGCCGGCTTCAGGAGAAGTCTCTCCCTGATTACCCGTGCCCTCCGGAGATCCAGCCTGTTCCTCTGTATCACCGGTTTCTCCAGCCGGCACCTCAGGCACGGCTTCTTCCGGAGGCAGCACCGGTTCGGGCTCCCTATTCACGGGCACCCCTACGGAAATGATAGCAGCGATATCGTGATCATCAGTTCCGTTGATTTGGAACAGAAAACGACCGTTCTTGAAAGTAATACCGGTTACTACGCCCTCCACAAATTCATCGTCGGTGGTCAAGGCGTAAATCTCCTTGCCCAGCATGGCTAAGTACTGGTTCCAGACCATATCTTCCTCAAAAACATCCAACTTGGCCGAAATATTCTGGAGCTGTTCAAGAGCGCTGAATTGGGCCATCTGGGCAATAAACTCCGTATCTTTCACCGGGTCCAGCGGGTTTTGCCCCCGGAACTGGGCCGCCAGGATTTTTAAAAATTCGTCCTTTCCCAGCTCGGTTTTAGCTTCCCTGGTGTCGCCGGTGCTGCCGGTACCGGATTGGTAAGTTGTATAAGGATTAATTCTCACTCTGTTTCACCACCTTAGGCCCGGTAATCAATGCCTGCTCTCCTGACAGGTTCCGGGTAGTCTTCTTCTCTCACCTGGTGTTCCCCGGAATCCACTCCACGGATAACAAAGGATTCCCTAAAAGCCCTTCCTTGCTGCCACTGGGGTTGCCGCTCCTGGGCAAAACTCCCCGGATCCCCGACCTCCACTTGGGCCTGGTCAAACCGGATACCTTGCTCCGCCAGGGTTTGCCGCAGCTGAGGTAGGTTTTGTTCCAGCATCCGCCCCACCTGATGGCTTTCCACCACAAACTTGGCCGTCATAGCGCCGTTTTCCAAAGTCAAACGGATCGCCAGCTTGCCCAGGTACTCAGGTTTAAGCTGCAGCTCCATTTCCTGCTTAGCAGCCAAAAGTTTCAGCTTGCCGGACTGGACCATCTGATCCATCAGGTCGAACAGAGTAATACCGCTGCGGTGGGGGACGGAACTCTCCACCCGGTTCGATGAAGGGACGGGTTCCTGATCTTCCATCATTTGGTCCGCCGTAAACTGGAGCCACGGCTGGTCCGGCCCGGCCTTTCCGGCCTGAGGAACTGCTTCACCGGTTACGCCCGTTTCCCGACCGGCGGGCGAGTCCCCAAGCTGCCCTTGAGAAACCGCGTCCCGGCTCAATGCTTGCATAAATGGCAGGCCCTCCCGAGCTGTTCCCTGTTGGTGCCCAACCTCCACCGGCGGACTTCCCTGGAACTGGCCGGCAACGACCCCATTGTCCACAATCCGGTCGGATAACTGCGGCGCCGTCCCGGGCAACGTCTCCGGAAGGCTTGGTTCCTCCGGTAAGGCTGCCGCGCCTCCTTGGGTACCGGCATTTCCGGTCAAATCCGGCATGGGCGCCGGCAGTTCCCGGACAAACGGTTGGTTGCCGGCAAAGTCACCCTGGCCAAAGCCTCCTTCTGCGGGCAGCACACCGCGGAAATGTTCCATCAACGGTACCTGCAGCAGTTCGAGGAGCGCCAGCAGTTCCTGCCCTTTTTGCTCTTCTTGCCCTGATGTCTCGCCGGTATCCGGCCCCAGATCTATCCCGGCCAGTAGACCTTTCCCTCCTTGGAAGACTTGTCCGGCCAGGGTCTCGAGGAGCAGGCTCTCCAACAGCAGTTGAAAAGCTCCTTCTTCCCCTGCCGCCGCACTCTGGTGGACCGATTGGGCGGGCGGGGCAAACATAGCCGGCAGCAATTCTATCACGCCTCTGTCCACTTTCCTCACCTCCTTTCACGGGAGAAATCGAGACCGGTTATTTCTCCATGGTCTGCCGCACAAATCTCAGGGTGGCCATGTCATCCAGGAACTTTTGTTCCTCCCTTTCCTCCCGGTAGACAAACTCGTTATATTGCTTCTCTTTCAAAATTTCCACCGCTTTTCGTTCCTGCATCTTCTGCTCCAGCTTCCGCCGGCACTTGGATACGGCTTCTTCCGCCGCCTGCACCCGCGCCGACTGCCGCTCCAGTTGTAATTCCAAGTACCGCTGGTAGCTTTCCAGCATCGTTAACTGAGTTAAATCCAGTCTGCCGCACTCCACCGGTTGGGTATGGGCTGACAGGTCCTCTGCCAGTTCCTCCAAGGCCTGCTTTTCCCGTTGATACCGGGCCAGGCTTCCGGCCAGTTCTTCCTTCGCCCTTTCCTCTAAAGATGCACGGTAATTAAGGACAGGCTCCAGGCGGAAATGAAAGCGTGCCAAATCACATCCCCTTCCCCATAGATGCTACGACCTTCCGTCTATCACGCGAAGATTTCCCGCAGCTGCCGCAGGGTGTCTGCAAAAGAAAAGTGTTCGTCTACATCCTGCCGCAAGAAACTGACGATCTTCGGATACAGCTTGATGGCCTCATCTACCTCGGGGTTGCTGCCCTTCTGGTAAGCCCCGATATTGATGAGGTCTTCCATTTTTTGATAAGTGGCCATGACTTCCCTCAACCGTTGGGCCAGGGACTGGTGCTCACTATCGGTGATCTCCGTCATCAGACGGCTGACGCTGTGCCCGATATCGATAGCCGGGTAATGGTTCCGGGCCGCCAAATCCCTGGACAACACGATATGCCCGTCTAAAATACCTCTCACCGCGTCAGCGATGGGTTCATTCATGTCATCGGCGTCCACCAGCACGGTGTACAACGCGGTAATGGAACCTTTTTCGCTGTTGCCGGAACGTTCCAGCAGTTTGGGCAGTAAAGCAAACACCGAAGGGGTGTAACCTTTGGTAGCCGGGGGTTCGCCAATGGCCAGCCCTACTTCCCTTTGAGCCATGGCAAACCTGGTGACGGAATCCATCATCAACATCACTTTCTTGCCCTGGTCCCGGAAATACTCGGCAATGGCCGTGGCCACAAAAGCTCCTTTGATCCTTACCAGAGCCGGCTGGTCCGACGTTGCCGCCACCACCACGGACCGGGCCAGGCCCTCATTCCCTAAATCCTTTTCCAGGAAATCCAGCACCTCCCGGCCCCGCTCCCCGATTAAGGCAATGACGTTCACGTCAGCGTTGGACCTGCGGGCGATCATGCCCAGCAGGGTGCTCTTGCCCACCCCGCTGCCGGCAAAGATGCCGAGGCGCTGGCCTTGCCCGCAGGTAAGAAGGGCATCAATGGCTTTCACCCCGGTCACCAGGACCTCGGAAATCCTCTTTCTTTTCATGGGATTCGGTGGGGAATTGGTGACGGGCATCCAGCGACCGGGATAATCCAGTTTTTGTTCCCCCAGCGGGTAGCCCAAGCCATCCAACACCCGGCCTAGGATACCTGAACCTACCTTGACCTGGTGGGTCCTCCCCGTAGCCCGCACCTCACAACCCGGGGCTACCCCATCCAAAGTGCCCAAAGGCATTAGGAGCGTCCTGTTTTGTCGAAAGCCGACTACCTCTGCCGGGGTCACTTTATCTTGACTGACAACAATTTGACAGATCTCGCCAATGGAGGCGCTCAGGCCGGATACTTCAACAATTAAGCCAATAACCTCCAGCACTTTACCGGAGACCCGGATGGAATTGATGTTTTCCAAGCGAGCCTTGTATTTGGCCAGGTTAACCATGGGCTCCACCGTCTCGCAGCAGTTTTTTCACTTCTGACAGCTGCCCTTCGATGGTGGCATCGTAGTAGCCGGTCTCCGTCTCCAGGCGGCACCCGCCCGGTGTAATGGATTTGTCCGGCACAATATGTAAAGCCACTCCTAACGGGGCGGCTTCTTCCAGCTCTTGCCGCGCTTCTTCCAGCAGTCTGACCTCCCCGGGATGCACGTAAAGAAAAAAGGTTTCGCCGGCATGGACTTCTTTCAACAGTTCGGCGGCCAGAGTCTTGACGGTCTCAGGCTCCACCGCCACTTGCCGCTTGATAATTTTCTCAGCAATTAAAACAGATAATTCCAGTAAATTGGGCTCTGCTTGCACCATCACGGCCCGGTAGGCTTTCCTGGCTTCCGCCAGCAGGCTTTGGGCCTGTTCTTTGATTATGCCGGCTTCCTTCAGTCCCTTTTCATAGCCTTCTTGATAGCCCAGGGAAAGCCCTTCTTGACGGGCGGCTTCCACAAAAGCTTCTTTTTCCTGCCGGGCCTTATTGATAATCGCTTCCCCTTCCTGAACTGCTTGCTGGATGATCCGCTCCGCTTCCCGGCGGGCCTCCAGCACTTGGGGATCATCCTGCCAGTGGTTTTCTTCCGGTTCCCGGTGGATAAAATCCTGCCGGATTTGAATCTCCACCGGTGCTCCCCCGACGGAATAGTCTTTTAAAACCTTTCCTTTAGATGATGAGAGCATCTTCTCCACCTCTGGCAATGACAATTTCACCGGCCTCATCTAAGCGGCGGATAATCTGCACAATGCGCTGCTGCGCTTCCTCCACATCCCTAAGCCGAATGGGCCCCAGAAACTCGATGTCCTCGCGGAGCATTTCGCCGGCCCGCTGGGACATATTCTTGTAAATCCTATTAGCCACTTCTTGACTGGAGCCTTTAAGCGCCAATGCCAGATCTTTGGTATCCACTTCCCGCAAAATGCGGCGAATGGAAGTATCGTCCAAGTTAATGATGTCTTCAAAGACAAACAGGCGTTTCCGGATTTCTTCCGCCAACTCCTGGTCGTCTTTTTCCATCGTTTCTAAGATGACCTTTTCCGTAGCACGGTCTACCCTGTTTAAAATTTCTACCAGCGTCTTAATCCCGCCTACGTTAGTGAAGTCCTGGCTGACCAGGGAGGACAGCTTGCTTTCCAAAACCGCCTCCACTTGCTTGACTATTTCCGGCGACGTCCGCTCCATCAAGGCAATGCGGCGGGCAATGTCCGCCTGCATGTCTTCCGGCAAAGCGCTTAACACAATAGACGCTTGGTCCGGTTCGAGATAAGCCAGGATTAAGGCAATGGTCTGCGGGTGTTCGTTGTAGATAAAATTCACCATCTGCCTGGGATCCGCCTTGCGCACCATGGCAAAAGGACGTATCTTCGAACTCTCAGTCAGTTTCCTGATGATTTCATTGGCTTTCGCCGGCCCCACACTCTTCTCCAGGATCTCCCTGGCGTAAGTAATGCCGCCCTGCAGCAGGTACTGCTGGGCTTCATGGAGCTGGAGAAACTCCTCCGTCACCTGCGCCTTCATTTCCGCCGTGACGGTAGGCATGTTGGCAATTTGATAGGTGATCCGCTCGATATCAGTCTCAGGGAGATAGCGGAGCAATTTGGCAGACAGTTCCGGGCCAATACTGATGAGCAGTACTGCGGCTTTTTCTAAACCTGTCAATTCTCCTTTTGCCACCCGTCACACCCCTATTCTTCCGACAACCATGCTCTCAATAACATAACCGCTTCCTCGGGTTTTTCCCGGATAATATCCGTAATCTTTTTCTGTTTTTCAATGCGTACTTTTTCCTCCACCGTAAGCTCGGGCACAACCTTAGGTATCTGCATGGGTTCAGGCGGTGTTACCACCGGTTCTTTTTGGGCCGCGCGCTGTCTCCTTCTCCGCCTGATCACCAGCAGCACTACGGCAGCAACCAGCAAAGCTCCCCCACCTAAAATCGCCCAATGCCACCAGGGCCTCGGCTCCGGTACCGGTTCCTCCACTTCCGGCGGGGTAGGTGCCAATTCGGTGCCCGTGTCAAAGAACATGCTTTCCACGGTAATCTGATCCCCTCTGAGGGGGTCAAAACCGACGGCCGCCTCCACCAGAGCCCGGATGCGTTCCGTTTCTTCCGCATTGAGCATCCCGTTGATAATCACCGCCGTGGATAAGCGGGTGACGCGGCCGGGAGCCTGCACGATTCTCCGTTCCGTTTGGTCCACCATGTAATTGGTAATGGTCTCGGTACGGGTATATGTATCCGTATTCTGACCGCCGGCCGGGTAATAAGGAATCCCCACATTACCCTCGATGCCGGTTAGCCCAGGGTTTCCGGAAGTGGTCTCGCTCTGCTCCTCCGTCACCTGCTCACTTAAAGTGGCCTGCCCTTCCTCGTCTTTGCCGTAAATAATATTGGTTTCCTCGACTTGATCAAAATCAAGCTCCGCGGTAACCATGGCCACCACGTTGTCCAGGCCCATGACCCGCTCCAGCATGTTCTGCACCCGCTGTTCCAAATCCTTTTCCAAAGCCCGCTTGATTTCGTACTGGACCAGGTTCAGGCCGGCGAGATGGCCGGAATCAGCATCCAAGACGCCGTCACTTAAGACGACGCCTTTACTGTTAATGAGCTTGACATTTTCCGGCGGTAGGTTTTCCACGCTGGAAGAAACCAGGTAAATAATACCCCGCACCTGTTCCTTGGTGAGCTGGGCCAAGGGCTTCAACGCGACGGTGACGGCGGCGGAGGCAGGCTTTTCTTCCCTGATGAAAACGCTTTTTTCCGGCAGCACCAGGTGCACCCTGGCCTGTTCAATTTCGTCTAATTGAACGATGGTACGCCTTAATTCCTCTTCCAGGGCTCTTTGATAATCTATACGCCGCTCAAACTCGGTAACACCGAGCTTGGTATTATCGAACAGCTCAAAACCCAAACCCGTATTGGTCAACAACCCCTGACCGGCCAACTGGATCCTGATCTCATACACCCGGTCCTTGGGCACCAGGATGGAAGTGCCTTCCGCGGCCAGTTGATAAGGAATCCGGTTTTGTTCCAGCACTTCCACCACAGCGCCGGCCGTTTTGGGGTCTAAATTAGTGAAAAGAGGGGCATACTCCTCTTTCGTCATTTCTCGCCAAAAGAAAAATCCAGCCAGAAGCACTGCCAGAGACATGACGAGTATGATGGACTTTCTGGAATTGGGAAGAGCGTTCCATTTCTCCAGCAGTTGTTTTGCTATGTCTTTCACATCGTCACCCCATCAGCATGCCTTTCTTTTATCAGATCTGCATCCGGGAAATCTCCTGGTAAGCCTCAATCAGTTTGTTCCGGATTTGCACTGTCAACTGTAGGGCCAGGCTGGCCTGCTCGGCGGCAATGGTCACCTGGTGGAGATGCTCCACAGATCCGGTGAGCAGGTCCTGGGTCAATTGATCAGCCTCTTTTTGCAATTGGTTTACCTTCTCCAACTGCCCTTGCAGGATTTCACTGAAAGACGGGCTGTCCTTGTTCTCCTTGGCCCCGGCAGCAGGCAAGCTGTGCTGCAGTTCCAAGGGTTGAGGTGTCAACAGTGAAATGTTCATCTAGAACCCTCCTCTACCCTCTGCCTATTTCCAAAGCTTTCAGGGCCATGGTTTTTGCCGCGTTAATGGCGGTAATGTTAGCCTCGTAGGCCCTGGTGGCGGTGATCATATCCACCATTTCGTTCACCACGTTGATGTTCGGGTAGGCCACATAACCGTCCCCCCGGGCATCCGGGTGGGCAGGATCGTAGACGAGCCTGGGTTCGCCGGGGTCATGGACTATTTCCACCACCTGCACCCCGGCCCCACGAAACTTGGCGGGAGAGCCGATGGCTTTCTCCAGTTTCTCGGCGAACACCGGGGTTTGCCGGCGATAAGGACCGCCGGCAGCAGTCCTGGTGGTATTGATGTTGGCCAGGTTGTTGGCGATGGTTTCCAGCCGCAGTCTCTCCGCAGTCAAACCGGAAGCGCTAATCTGCATGGAGCTGAATATACCCATGCCGGTTACCTCCCTCCGTTAATCACATAGCGGATAGCGGCCAGTTTTTGGTTAAGCCTGGTGGCCGCCGCATTGTACAAGATAGCATTCATGGCCAGCTCCGCATTCTCCACATCTATATCCACGTTATTGCCGTCAGCTCGCATGGTGGTGGACAAATCCCTTTTCACCTGAGGTCCCACTTCCTCCAAACGACCGGGCTGCCCCAAATGCCGGGCATCGGCCCGCCGGAGGCTGATGCGGCCGCTTTTCCCCAAGGCTTGCTTAAGCTCGTCCTCAAAAGAAACGTAGGAACGCTTGTAACCGGGCGTATTAACATTGGCAATATTGTGGGAAATAACTTGCTGTCTCAAGCTGTAGGTATCCAAAGCCTTTTCCAGCGCCAGCAGTGCGGTATCGGAAAACAACCCTGACATGTCGACGCAAGCCTCCTCGGGTTCTTTGTCACATAATTGGCAATTGCACCAAGACACAATGCGAGTAGGGTTTTGGTAAGATTCAACAATCTCATGGAAAACTCCTTTAACTTGTTATCACTTTTTTGTGGAAAAAAGTCCTATTTCACTTCAGGACGGGTCCCAACACCTTTGGTGCCGGCACCGGCGCTTCCCCGGACGGGACTCTCATGGCCATGAAAAAAGGACCTGGCATATACCGGTCCTCTATTTTGTGGGACAGCCTTATATTTATTAATTGTACACGCGATTTGCAAGAATTGCCCGGCGCACCGGTGAAATCTTGTTTATTTGGAAGCTGCTGCTTGGGCACTTCCTTTAGCCAGGCGCACGGCCTCCTGCCAGGTGTCCCTTAGCGATTCCACCAGTTCTTTTACTTCTAGGATGATTTTGACGTCCTTTTTCACGTTGGCTTCCACCAGGCGGCGATACATGAAATCGTAGAGAAGAAACAGATTCTCCCCGACTTCTCCTACGTCGCGATTCACATTAGACATCAGCTCGGCAATGATATTTTGAGCTTTGATCAGGTTCTGATGGGCTTCCGGAATGTTCCTCGCCTCGCAGGCCTGGGCGGCTTGGGTCAGGAAGCGTACCGCTCCTTCATAGAGCATCGCCACCAGTTTTTCCGGCGGTGCCGTCATCACTTGATTCTGCTGGTATGCTTGATAGGCTTGGGCTTGATACAAGTTTCTCCTCCCCTTCCCTTGCGAGTGCACTAGATTTGTTCATCCAAAAGAAAACCCTTATCTTTCAACGTCTTGCTTAACATGTGCCAGGCTTCGGCGAAACCGACAAACCGGAGGACTTTATTCTCCTCCAGGTCCCGGATCTCCACCATCTCCCTTTCACCGATCAAGACCAGAGCAAACCGGATGGGATAACCCGCCTTGTCCATTTCCCCATTCGCTGCTTCAATAAGCTCCGCCAGTTCCTCCCTGGTGCCTGTGGTACGCGGTTTAAACCATTCGCGCCTCTTTTTCCTTTCTTCCTTGTCCGCAACTTTAATGCTTTGGGTGTCCCGCACCACCTGCTTTGCGGTCTGATCCTTCACCTGCTGCAAATGAGCCGGTTCAATGCCCGGGATTTTCTGCAACATCCCTCCCACCCCGCATTAGCTATTTTTTCCGGTCCACGAAGATACCTTCCACCGCCAGCTCTTTCTTATAGATATTGATCAGGTGATCTACTTCCCGCAATTCCTTCATCTGCTCCACTACCGCCGTGCGCTGTTTGATGAGCTCGCCGATCATCTCCTTGTGCAGCTGTTTCATCTCGGTAATGAGCCACTTTTGCTCTTCCGTCAAGGGCACCCGGCTGCTGTCTTGCTCAAACACCGGCCCCACCAATTCCCGCAAGCGGGCGTCCACCGCATCAATTTTGGCCATCAGGTCCGCCGTTCTTTGGGTCAAGGTCTCCAGCCGTTTCATGTTTTTTTCCAGGATGGCCACCTTTTCTTCTTTCACCTGGCTGTGCAGTTCTTTCAGCAATTCCGTTTTGATTTGCTGCAATTCTTCTTTCTCGGAAATGCCCGGTTTAAGATCATCCATGTAACCTACCGTCTCCCATCCCTAAAGTTCACACCCGTTCATCCACCAGGATGCCGGCCAGCTCCCACATTTTAGCAATCAAGTCCAGTATCTTCTCCGGGGGGATTTCCCGGATCAGTTCCCCCGTTTCCCGGTCGATGACTTTGACCATGATTTCCCTGGTTTGTTCATGAATGGAGAATTCAAATTGAGTGTAAACACCTTCCAAGGACTTATTGGCACGCTCGATGGCCTTGATGACTTCCGCTTCACTGATAACTCCCTTTTCTTCCTGGGCTGCTAACTGGTTCTGGTATCCCGCACCTTCCCCTGTCTTAGGGTCAGATGGCAATGTGTCACTACCCCGCTTGGGTTTATTCACGACAACACTGACCACTTCATTCTTGCCGATATTACCGCCGGGTATAACTTGCATTTCTCTCCCTCCTAAGTCAAGGACTGATGGATTAGTTTCCGGTGATTATCCTTGGCCACCGAACTGCATCGCCAGCCAAGCCGCTTGGGCGTTCATCCGGTTAATGGCTTTCTCCAAAGCGGTAAATTGCGCCCAGTACTGGTTTTCCTTGCGCAGCATCTGCTGCTGGAAAACGTATATGCGGTCATTGAGCTTGCTCATGTCCTTTTGGAGCATACTGATACTTCCATACTTTGAAACAAAGTCCAGCAGCATCCTGCTGTCAACACTCCGGTATAAAGCGGCATCGTTACCGTGACCGGCTTTGTTGATGATCTGCTTCATACCTTCGATGAGGTCACTGTAAATCCGGTTGACCACACCCGTTTCGCTCCGCTGCTTGCTGTCTTCCGTTTCGGAGCCGGGCTGGGCAAACAATAAGTCCAGCACAGAACCCACATCATTCTTGATGGCTTCTTTCAGTTTGTATTCATCAATGACCAGCTTGCCTCCCATGGAGCCGGCCACGTATCGTTCCGTCGTAATGCCGATACTGGTAAGATGTTTGCCGTTAACGGACTCGTACAGGCCGGAACGAAGCTGCTGGGCAATCCGGCTTAGGTAAATATCCCGGTTAAGCAAGCCGCTTTTGGCCTTTTCCTCCCACAGCTCGATTTCCTTTTCGGACATGGCCTCTTTTTGTTCTTTGGTCAAGGGCTGGTAATCCCGGTAGACTTTTTCGGTGAGCAAGCTGTTAATCTTATCAACCAGTTCATTATACTGGTTTACGAAATCAACGATTTTCTGGTAAACGCCTTCCACATCGGTATCCACCGTAACGGTCACAGTACCGGTATCTTTAATTGTAAAGTCAATATTGTTCAAGGAAAACTGGTTTGAGGAGAAACTAAACTCAAGTTCATTGTTTCCCACTTTCATCACGATCTTGGCATCCTGACCAGGGGTCTCCTGCCATCCGATATCCTGAAAGAAACTATCCCCGCCGCTTCTGGCAACATTCACTGCACTGCCCGTTTTGGTAGCTTGCATAACAAAATAACCTTTTCCCGTCCCGGCGTCGCTCACTATGAACTGAGCCGTGATGCCTACATTTGCCTTGGTGATCGCTTCAGCAATAGCTGATAGTTTAGGCTCCACTTGTATACTGTTACCGCCGATAGTAACCGTAACCATATCTTCACTATCCGTCGGCTTCAAAGAAATTGTAGTCTCCGTGCCATCAACGGTAACCTGGAGTATTACCTCGTCGCCTAATTTGGTTAAGTCTACATCATCAGTTACTTCCTTACTGGCCGCCGACCAGCTAGTAGCCAATTGCTGTACCTCGAAAGTATAATTGCCGCTTACAGCATTAGTTTTCGCTTGGGCCTTAAGAACCGCCTCATTACTCGACGTGGCCGATTTCACCCAGGTCAAACTGCTCACGGACTGCTTGATGAGCCCGCTGGAACCGGCCCGGGCCAGGCCCAGGGCTTTTTGGGTTTCCAAAATAAAATTGGCGAAGGTTTTGTTAATACTGTTGTATGCCTCCTGCAGCCACTGGATTCTGGTCTTTTGCTGCTCCAATTTATCTAGTTTCAGCTGCTCCACTTTCATCAGGTCTTTCACAATGCTTTCCAAATCCATACCCGTGGCTAAACCGCCCACCCGCAGGTTACTCATATCGAAAGCCCTCCTTTTTGATGCAGGGGAAACTGCTTCCTGTTAAAATAAATATCGGCTGTCATGAGAAAACACTTAATATCTCCGTCAGAAAATACGACCGGTTAGCAGGCCAATCCATCTACTCTCTTCAACTACTGCTCCATGACGTACTGTCTCTACACGTCCAGCCCCCACGTTACAAAACAAGATGAACCACAATACAGTTAACAATGAAGATACGGCACCGTCGCCGGCGTTATCATGAGGCACAGTCCCGGTCACAGGTTAGAGATTTTGGCAAGAAGACTAGTATCGGCTGCAGGAATTAGTGTCAACCCAGGCAGGAAATGAGGCAATCCATCAAGAAAACCAAAACACAGTTCTGAAGGAAGGGAAGTGAAATGATGGGGCCCATCTTTGCCGAGCTTTTAAATAAAATGGGATTTATCATTCTCTGTGCTTATCTCCTGAGCCGCCTGCCGCAGATGAAAAGGGTGATGCTGAAAAGCAAAATCAACTGGCAGGAAACCATTTTGTTATCCGTGGCTTTTGGCATCATCGGCATCCTGGGCACTTATTTCGGCATTCCCGTGCAAGGGGCCATCGCCAACTCCCGGGTGGTGGGGGTGCTGGCCGGGGCTCTTCTGGCCGGCCCCTGGGTAGGGTTCGGCGCGGGGCTTCTGGCAGGCGGGCACCGGTTTTTGATTGACATCGGCGGCTTTACCGCCCTGGCCTGCGGGCTTTCCACCTTCACCGAAGGCATCTTAGGCGGCATTTTCTATATGTTGTATAAAGGGCGGCAGCCCAAATGGTACGACGCCTTCTATATCGGCCTCATCGCGGAAATGATGCAAATGGGCATTATTCTTTTGGTCGCCAAACCTTTTTCCGCGGCCCTGGAACTGGTGAAAGTCATCTGGCTGCCCATGGTGACGGTCAACGCTTTAGGGGTAGCCTTAATGGTGGCCATTATCCAGAGCATTTACCAGGAAAAGGACCGCATCGGCGCTCATGCGGCGCAAATCGCCCTGAAAATCGCCAACCAGACCCTGCCCTATTTTCGTAAGGGCTTAACGCCGGAAACAGCTTTACAAGCGGCGAAGATCATCATGAACTCCGTCCCGGTGGATGCGGTGGCCATCACCGACACGGAACGCACTTTAGCCCACGTGGGCATCGGCCATGACCACCACCGCCCCAACCAGCCCATCATGACCAGACTCACCACTAAAGTACTAAGAGGGGACCAGCATTTCGTGGCCAACAGCCGGGCGGAAATCGGCTGCCCCTTTCCCGGCTGCCCCCTGGGCTCCGCCGTGACGGTGCCGTTAAAAGAAAAAGACCGCATCATCGGGGCCCTGAAACTCTACCGCGCGGAAGAGCAAAAAATCACAACGGTAGACGTCGAACTTACCCTGGGCTTGGCCCAGCTGTTTTCCACCCAGCTGGAGCTGGCCCGGATCGAATACCAGGCGAGTTTATTGAATAAAGCTGAACTGAAAGCACTACAAGCCCAAATCAATCCCCACTTTCTGTTTAATGCCCTGAATACCATCACTTCTCTCGTTCGTTCCGATCCGGAAAAAGCCCGGCACCTTTTGGTCAGTTTAGGGGATTTCTTCCGCAACAACCTGCAGCAGGCGGAAGACCTGGTGCCTCTCCACCGGGAACTGCAGCACGTCCGCTCCTACGTGGCTTTGGAAGAAGCCCGTTTTGGGGACAAATTGAAGGTGATCTTCGATATCGACCCCTCCTTCTCATGCTACCTGCCTCCTTTCACCCTGCAGCCCCTGGTGGAAAACGCCATTAAGCACGGGCTCTTGCCGAAAAAGCACGGGGGCACCGTCACCGTCTGCGGCACGAAGGATAAACACGGCTATTTGATCAAAGTCATCGACAACGGCGTCGGCATCGAACCGAACCGCATCAAAAAGCTCCTTTCGGAAAACGGCGTGACCGGTTGTATCGGTATTGCCAACGTGAACAACCGGCTGAAAAACGTCTTCGGCCCGGAATGCGGGTTGCAAATCAACAGCAATTTCGGGCAGGGAACGGAGGTGGTACTGCGCATTCCGAAAAACTTTACGGAGGTGAGCAAGGTTGTATAAAGCCTTTGTGGTCGATGACGAGAAGCCCTCCCGGGATGAACTGGTGTACCTGTTGAAACAGGTGGAGGACATCACGGTGATCGGTGAGGCCGGCTCCGGCGAAGACGCCCTCGATGAGATAATCCAAAAACGGCCGGACATCGTGTTCTTGGACATCGAGCTCCACGACATGAACGGGCTGGAGCTGGCGGAACAAGTTCTCTCCGTGTACAACCCCCATATTGTCTTCGCCACGGCTTACGACGCCTATGCCATCAAGGCCTTTGAACTGCAAGCCCTGGACTATCTATTGAAGCCCTTTTCCGCCCAAAGGCTCAGCGCCACCATCAACCGGCTGCGGCAGATGAGTGAACCGGATGAAAAGCAACTGGCCAAAATCCTGGATCTCTTGGAGAGAAAACAGCACAAGGAATCTTCCAAAATCCCCATTAACCGGGACGGCAAGATCCTGCTCTTGCCCAAAGACAAGATCGTCTTCGTGGAAACCCAGGAGCGAAACTGCGTCGTCCACAGTGAAGCCGGCGAGTTCCATGTCCCCGGCAGCCTGAGCGATTGGGAAGTCAAGCTGCAGGGCTATCCCTTTTTCCGCGTCCACCGCAGTTTTATCATCAACCTGGATAAAGTGAAGGAAGTCATTCCCTGGTTTCAAAACACTTACCAGGTGGTCATGGACGGGTATGAGAGCACCCCTCTCCCGGTAGGGAGAAACAAGATTGCCTTGCTGAAAGAGTTTCTTAATCTGTAATATTTCGCGGCACTGGCGAACAAACAAGCAATACTGCAGTTTATCCCCTTGTTTTTGCAGTTTCTGCACAAACTACTGCCTCCGGCGCTGATTTCTGTTAAATTTTAAGAAAAAAGCAAAGGAGGTCTGGTTGATGGTTACTTTCTTTGCCGCTTTAGTTGCACTTGTTTTAGGTTATGTGTTTTACGGCGCCTTTGTGGAAAGGGTTTTCGGGGATGACGGGAAGGAACTGCCCGCCTACCGCCTCAACGACGGGGTGGACTTCGTCCCCATGGGCTGGCAGAAGAGTTTCCTTATCCAGTTCCTGAATATCGCCGGCTTGGGACCGATTTACGGCGCCATCTCAGGAGCCCTGTGGGGACCGGCGGCTTTCCTCTGGATCGTGTTCGGTTCCATCTTTGCCGGTGCCGTCCATGACTATTGCGCCGGCATGCTATCCGTCAGGCACGACGGGGCCAGCATCTCGGAAATCGTGGGCCAATACCTGGGCAACGGCTTTAGACAGTTGATGCGTGTTTTCACCGTGGTCCTGCTGATTTTAGTAGGCGTTGTCTTCATGGTGGGTCCGGCAGCCCTGTTGGCCAGCTTGACACCGGAGACCTTGACCGTAGGTGTCTGGGTGGCCGTCATTCTCGCTTATTATTTCCTGGCTACTCTCTTACCCATTGACAAAGTCATCGGCAGAATCTACCCCTTGTTCGGATTTCTTCTATTGTTCATGGCGGTGACCGTCGCCGGCGGACTAATTGTAAAGGGCTATCGTATCCCTGAACTCACCATACAAAACCTGCACCCGGGCGGGCTGCCCATCTGGCCGCTCCTCTTTATCACCATCGCTTGCGGCGCCATCAGTGGTTTCCACGCTACCCAGAGTCCTTTGATGGCCCGGTGCCTCAGCAGTAAAGCCAACGGGCGGAAGATTTTCTACGGCGCCATGATCGCCGAAGGAGCCATCGCTCTAATCTGGGCTGCCGCCGCCATGGCCTTCTTCTATGAGCCCGGCAGCATGGGCGGACTGCAGCAGGCCATCGCCGAGGGCGGCCCGGGCGGCGTGGTTTACACCGTCACCACCACCCTGTTAGGTCCCGTGGGCGGCGTGCTGGCCATGCTGGGGGTTATCGTTTGCCCGATTACCTCCGGTGATACGGCTTTCCGCAGTGCCCGGCTCACCATCGCCGATGCTTTCAAGTTTGACCAAAAACCCATCGCCCAGCGGTTGGCCATTGCCGTGCCCCTCTTTGTGGTCGGTTTCATCATCAGCCGGGTGGACTATAACGTGGTGTGGCGCTACTTCGCCTGGTCCAACCAAACCCTGGCCATGCTGGCTCTCTGGGCGGCGGCCATGTACCTGGCCTTGAGCAATAAGCTGCACTGGATCGCTACCGTGCCGGCTACCTTTATGACGGCCGTCAGCATCACTTACATCCTGCAGGCGCCGGAAGGGTTCCAACTGCCCACCACCATTTCCTACCCGGTAGGCATTGTCGCTGCGGCCCTAGCCTTCTGCTGGTTCATGCTGACGGTGAACAGGATCAAGGGGCAGCAGCCGGCCGTGGGCCCGGGAGCAGCCGGCTAAATCTTAATACTCTTGCAAAGGTGGTAATAGATGAATAAGCGCTGGAACGTTTATGTGACGTACCGGATACCGGATCCGGCCTTGGAGCTGTTGACCCGTCACTGCGACGTGGAAGTAAACCCCCAGAACCGCCTGCTTACGCGGGAAGAGCTCCTGGCCGCGGTGCCGTGTCGAGACGCGGTACTGTCCTTTCCTACCGACGTCATCAACAATGAGGTTTTGGAACTGGCTAAAGATGTAAAGATATTTGCCAATAATGCCGTCGGCTACAACAATTTTGATATTGAAGCCGCCACCAAACGCGGGGTGTTGCTCAGCAACACCCCCGGCGTCTTAACCGATGCCACCGCGGATCTGGCCTTTGCCCTTCTCCTGGCCGCAGCCCGCCGGGTGGTGGAATCCGATCGCTGGATCCGGGCGGGCAATTTCCAACTGTGGAGGCCCAATGATTTCCTGGGCTTAGAGATCAGCGGCAAGACCCTTGGCATCATCGGCGCCGGCCGCATCGGCCGGGCGATGGCCAAGCGCGCTTTAGCTTTCGGTATGAAGATTATTTACACGGGCCGCAGCCGGTACCTTGATTTTGAAGAGGCCGCCGGTGCCGTATGGGTTGACAAAAAAACTCTACTGCAGGAAGCCGACTTCATCTCCCTGCATATGCCTCTAACCCCGGAGACGTATCACTACATTGGAGAAGAAGAACTGGCTCTGATGAAACCGACGGCGGTCCTCATTAACACCGCCAGGGGTCCCGTGGTGGACGAGAAAGCCCTGGTCAGGGCCCTGCAGGATGGCAAAATCTGGGGCGCCGGCCTGGACGTCTATGAAGAGGAACCCAAACTGGCCGAAGGACTGGCGGATTTACCTAACGTGGTCCTCACGCCTCACATTGGCAGCGCCACCCAGGAGACGCGGACCAAAATGGCCCTGATGGCGGTGGAAAACATCCTGGCGGCCCAGCGGGGAGAACTCCCTCCCAACTGTTTAAACCCGGAGGCGTACCGGGGCCGGAAGGATTGACCGGTTAAAGGCCGACTACCGGGCACCGGTAGTCGGCCTCGACTTTTTTTATGTAACAAAATTTTGGGTGTAGTATTTCCCTGCCACCCCCACACCGAGAGTCTTGAAATCTGGGTTCAAAATGTTCTGCCGGTGGCCGGAACTATTCATCCACCCTTCATGGGCATTGATGGCGTCCGATTGACCGAAGGCGATGTTTTCCCCGGCGGCCTGGTAATTGATGCCCGCCTTCTGCAACCGGTCACCCATGCTGCCCGTGTTCGGGGAATGATGGGAAAAGAAATTGGTATGCAGCATATCCCGGCTGTGGGCCCGCGCCACGGCGGCCGCTTCTTCGTTCCACTCTAAAGCCGGCAATCCCCGCTGTACCCGGGCACTGTTGGCCAAATCAAAAACCTGCCGTTCGTAAGCCCTCTCCATCGCCTCCTGCTGGTCTGGCGTAAGCTTGGGCTTATCCGGGAGCTTCTTGTTGCTCGGGTAAGAAATGTTCACACTGTAATTGAAATCCGACTGCAGGAAGGTGGTCAGGTCCGTCACCTGTACCGCCGTTAGCTTTTCCCCGTCATGGGTATCAAAGAAAAACTCCGTCACCACTTGCCCGTCGATGCGCAGGGCCCTTTGCTTGAAAGTTTGAGCAGGAAGGGAAAACGTGTAGCTAATATCATCGTAACTGGCTTGGACTTTACCGGTCAATTGCAGCTTCCTAACCACGGTATCGCGCTCGGTGCCCAGCTTGATGCCGTCAATGCTCCACTGGCGGGAATTGGTGTAGAAAGCCACTACCCTGTCGCCCTGCACTCCCACCTGCAGGTAATGGGCATAATCCTGGTTGTAAATCCACCAGTCAAACCCGTAAGGCCCCGGGTCCACCCTGGCTGGCTCTCCTAATACCTGCACCAACTGCCCCCTGGTCATCCCCAGGTACGCTTCTACGGCCTTGTCGTTTTGGGAAACTCCAGTTTTCATGTCCCCCGCCGGCAAATTCCCCGTCTCCTTATCACTGGGCTGACTGCCCACCCAGATGGTATTCTTCTTGCCGTCATACCCCACTTCCAACCCCAAGTTCTCCGCCACAAACCGGAGGGGCACGTAAGTGGTGCCTTCGTAGATAAAACCCAAGGGTACATTTTTCATGCCGTTATAATACATGCCAAGTTAAGTCCGTATAATGGTGTAAAATTGGTCTCCTAAAAAATATAGGAGCCATTAACAAATTCCTCAGTTAGAATAGAAGCGGGAAAACCAAAATTCTAAGAGGAGGAATTTGAATGGCTCAATAC
>DULZ01000086.1 GCA_012840125.1 Clostridia bacterium
CCGTAGGGGATTCGAACCCCTGATCCCGGATTGAAAGCCCGGTGTCTTAACCGCTTGACTAACGGGCCGTATGGAATGGTGAGCCATCCGCGACTCGAACGCGGGACACCCTGATTAAAAGTCAGGTGCTCTACCGACTGAGCTAATGGCTCACGCCTCACAGCTATATATGTTACAGTAAATTTAACAATCTGTCAATAACATTTCTTACCTGGTTTCCGCCGGAATGGTGAGCTCATCTTTAAACTTGGCTTGTATTTGCAGGATCTTGTCAATGCCTTTAAAAAACGCCTCTACCACCTCCGGGTCGAACTGCTTGCCGGAGGCTTGCCTGATATATTCCAAGGAATACTCGTTGGAATAGACGGGCTTGTAGATGCGCTTGCTGGTCAAGGCATCGAAGACGTCGGCCAGGGCCACAATCCTCCCTACTAAAGGTATTTTATGCCCTTTCAGCCCCATCGGGTACCCGGTACCGTCAAAACGCTCGTGATGAGAAATGGCGATTTGCTCGGCAATCTGCATGATCTTTGATTCGGCATTACCCAGGATGCGGGCCCCGATGATGGTATGGGATTTCATGATTTCCCAATCTTCAGGGGAGAGTTTGCCCGGTCGCAGCAGCACGCTGTCCGGTATCCCGATTTTTCCCACATCATGGAGGGGACTGGCGTAATAAATAGCCTCCACCAGGCTGTCGGGCAGCCCCATCTGCCTGGAAATCTCGGCGCTGTAGTGGCTGATGCGCTTGATATGGCCGGCAGTATCTTCATCCCGGTACTCGGCGGCGATGGACAAGCGGTAGATGGTATCTAGGTAAGAACGGGTTAAACTGGCGTTGCTCTGTTTCAATTCTTCCATGGCGGCCTGCAGTTGGGCGGTCTTTTCTTGCACCATTCGTTCCAGGGTCTGGTAGTATTTCTTTTTCTGGGCATACTCGTAATACTCCCGCACTTTCAGCAGGGACTTGACGCGCGCCACCAGTTCAGCCCGGTCCAGCGGTTTCATCAGGAAATCATCCGCTCCGGCTTCTATGCCCCTCAACCTGGCTTGCTTGTCGGCATAGCCGGTGATCATCACCACGGGGATCAAGCGAGTGTCTTCATGGGTTTTTAACGCCCGGCAAACTTCAATCCCGTCTTTATTGGCTAAAATCAGATCCAGAATAATCAGGTCAGGTTTGATCTCGAGCACGAGCTGCATGATGTCGCCGGTGCCGTCATCTTCGATGATCTGGTAATTCAGAGGGGCTAAAAAGCTGGAGATAATGGTCCTTTCCAACCTGCTGTCGTCCACAACCAGGATCCTTGCTCTAGTGTCACTCATCCCGCCGGCCTCCGATTTCATCTCTTTACTCTATGTTATGCCGCAGCAACAGTTTCTTAAGCTACAGTTGCTATTTTCGACGTAAACTTGAACCATTCCTGCCGATTCATGGCTTTTTCCTGTAAGCAACTCCCAACGCCTTGTACCCGCAAAAAAGAACAAGGAGCAGGCGGCATCTGCTCCTCAAGATAACTAATCTCCCCAAATAGGGCTCCTGTGCAGCCTCGCTCCGGACCGCCGGGCCCCGTGCTAAAACAGTTCATGGGGGCAACCGGCCGTGGCCCCCTTGAACCCGTTAGACTCGCTTGGCGATGGCTCGCGCCACCACAATACCGGTTACGGACGCCTGCATCAACCCCCTGGTAATGCCGGCCCCGTCACCGATGGTGAAGAAGTTCGGAATGCACGTTTCGAAATTCTGGTCCACGGTGACTTTGGAAGAATAGAACTTGACTTCCACTCCGTACAACAGGGTATTGCGGGCGTAGATGCCCGGAGCAATGTTATCAAAAGCCCGCAAGGTTTCCACGATGGAGGTCAGGTAACGCTGCGGCAGGACATAGCTTAAATCACCGGGCACGGCGCTCCTTAAGGTAGGAATGGTGGTGGATTTCTTTAACCGGTCATAATCGGTGCGCCGCCCTTTGAGCACATCCCCCAGCCGCTGGACCATGACTCCTCCCCCGGTCAGCATGTTGGCCAGCCGGGCGATATAACGGCCGTATTCGATGGGTTCATTAAAAGGCTCGGTAAAGCGGGTGGAAACCAGCAAGGCAAAGTTCGTGTTCATCGTTTTCAGCCCGGCATCGGCGTAGCTGTGGCCGTTAACGACGGCAATACCCCCGTCATAGTGTTCCTCTGACACGACGCCCCCCGGGTTCATGCAAAAGGAACGGACTTTGTTGTCAAAAGTGTCAGAGTAATACACCAGCTTGGCTTCGTAAAGATCTTTGGTCAAGTGATCCATGATGGAGTTGGGCACCTCCACCCGGACGCCGATATCCACTTCATTGTTTTGGGTTTTGATGCCCAGCCGCTGCATTTCCTGGGCCAGCCAAGCCGCCCCGCCCCGCCCGGGAGCCGCCACCACATAGTCGGCTTGCACGATTTTGGGTTCCTGCCCCCTTTTTTTCAGCAGTACCCCTTTGAGCTTCCCGTTGTCCACCACAATCTCCTGCACGGAGGTCAACTCGGAAAACTCCGCATTGGTGTTGGTCACCAGGTAATCATACATGGCTTTTAACACTTCAAAAGCCTGTTCCGTACCCAGGTGGCGCACCGGGCATGGAATGAGCTTGATGCTGTACTTACTGGCTTCGTACATGATATCTTCCACGCGCTTGTTGTCCAACCCGTACACCACGGGGCTGGCGCCAAATTCCAGGTAAATGGAATCGGCGTAATCTATCAGGGCCTGGGCCTCTTCAAAACTCATATAATCAGTAATGCGCCCGCCCACTTCAGGGGATTTGCTGAGTTTCCCGTCGCTGAAAGCCCCCGCCCCGGACCAACCGCTGGTAATGGCACAGGGGCTGCAGTTCCGGCAAACACCGGTCTGCCTGGCGGGGCAAACTCGCTTGTCAATGCTCCGGCCCTTATCCACAATGAGAATACTGGCATGCTCATTCAGCCGCGCTAACTCTAAGGCGGTAAAAATCCCCGCCGGACCTGCTCCCACCACAACCACATCGTACCTGTCCTTCATCGTATCACCTCATCTCGCTGCTTAAGGACATAAAAATAACTCAAACAGAACCAATTTCCATTTGAGTTTACCCACACAAATTCCACCGGCGAACACGGTTATTATATCAGGAAGGACTTAAGGGGTCAAGCATATTCCGAATATTGACGGGCTAAGTGTAAAAAATATTCGGCTAAGCCGCCGCGGCCCGGTCTTGCAGCCGGTCCAAGCCCAGCAAGCGAATCACTGCCAAGGTCAGGGCCCCATCCACCAAATGGTGGAGCCCGGTACCAACTCCCACCACCAAACCCCAATCATAAACGCTGAAGCCAAAAGGAATGACGATGAGCGCCTCCAACCCGGCATGCACGGGCAAGGACACCAGGATAGCCAGGTAAAAAGGTTTTTGCCGCTGCAAAACTAGACCGGCCACCAGGCCCACCACCACATGGCTGGCGGCCCGGGCGGCAATCACCGGACCCATGGTGAGCAAAAAGCCGAAAGCGGAAGCAGCCCCCACGATCGCCGCTACCAAAGGGCTGATCAATGCGCCCAGAAACAAAGGCACATGGGAAGCCACGGTAGCGCTGAAAGGCCCCACGATAACGCGCAAATAAGGGCCCAGCGCCAGCGGAATCAACAGCGAAAAGGCGGTAAGCAGCCCTCCTAAAGCCAATTCCCGCGCTTTCATCAGGATGCCTCCTTTTTGCCCCGGGTTATTTCCTGCTGCCGAAGTCATATCTTTTAAGAAAAGTTACCAGTAAATGGCCCAAGGTGAACACCACCGCAGCCTGGCTGGCACTGATGCTGAGCACCGTCAGCCAGTAAGGCCAACCAAACAGCAGGTGCAAATAAGCGCTGACGAACAAGCCGTTGAACACTACCGGCGGTAAATAGGCCCACCGGGAATCCCGTAACAGGAAGGTGGCATAGGCCGCCATGAGGGTAATCAAGCTGCCGCAAACGATGTCCACCAGCCCTAAACCGCCGAAAATGTTCGCAATTAAAGCCCCGATAAACAGGCCCGGGATAGCTTCCACGTACAGTATGGGCAATAGGGTCAGCGCTTCCGCCAGCCTCAGCTGCATGACACCGTAGGAGAGGGGCTGGAAGGCCAGGCAAAGGACCACGTAGACGGCGGCAATCAGCGCTCCCCTAACAATGCTGGTCCTGTGCTGCATGGTGATCTACTCCAAGTAAACCGCCGTACCGCTGGCGGTGACCATGAGCATAGTTTCGCCCAGGGCTTCATAATCAATGGAAATGCCCACGACGGCATTGGCCCCCAGGCTTCTCGCTTCCTCCGCCATCTCCCTCAAAGCCGTTTCCCGGGCCTGGAACAATTTCTTCTCATAAGCGCGGGAACGGCCGCCGATCACGTCGGTGATGCTGGCGAACAAATCCCGTACCAGATTCG
>DULZ01000087.1 GCA_012840125.1 Clostridia bacterium
ATAGTAGGCAAGTAGGAGATCAAATGCTTGGTTTTGACACTGGGTACTTGCCCGGCCACGGCAAAGGAACCGGCCGACGGTTGGGTGATGCCTGCCAGCACCTTCAGCAGGGTGGTCTTGCCGCTGGCATTGGGCCCTAAAAGCCCGTAAATTTTTCCTGCCGTCAAAGTGAGGTTAAGATTGTTCAAGACCGTCTTGGTCAGGTATTTTTTTGTCAAGTTGTTAACCGTTAAGATTTCCATCCTGCTCTCCCTCCATATAGGCTTGCAAGGCGGTGAGAGTTTCCTCCTTGCTGAACCCTAATTCTCGCATGCCCCGCACGAAAGTTTCCAGCAGCTCCCTGGCCATTTCTCTTTTAATCCGGGCCAGGGTTTCCTCATCATTCGTTACAAAAGAGCCAATACCCCTCTGGGAAAGGAGAACGCCCTCCCGCTCCAGCTCCTGGTAAACGCGCTGGACGGTGTTGACGTTTACTTTCAGCTCTTCCGCCAAGCTCCGCACAGACGGCATCTTATCCCCTCCTTTGAGTTTGCCGGCGACAATGTCCTTCTTGATATTCTCCATGATCTGCAGGTAAATGGGCAGGCGTGGATCAAAGGCCACCGGTATCCCCCCTTTAGTGTGTATCACTGTACTAGCTAAATAGTACACTAGAATAATATGAATGTCAAGAGGAAAAGGGTTGGCCCTTAGGGGATACCACTAGGCCCCAATACCCCTTTTGCCCGTCCCCGGATCCGGTAGAATCATAGCCAGAGCCATGAGATGACAAGGGGAAACGGAGGAAAGACGATGCTGATTATCGGGGAATCCCTGAACGCTACGAGGCCGCAGGTGCGGGCGGCAGTGCAGAGCCGTGATGCGGCTTTCATCCAGGCCCTGGCGAAGGAGCAGGCCCTGGCCGGCGCTCATATGCTGGACGTGAACGCGGCCGTACCGGGGCAGGACGAGGTGGAGGACCTGCCCTGGATGGTACAGGTGGTGCAGGAAGCGGTGGATCTGCCCCTCTCCTTAGACAGTTCCAACGTGGAGGCTTTGCTTGCCGCCATGAAAGTCCACCGGGGCCGGCCTCTGATCAACTCCTTGAGCGCGGAGAAAGATAAACTGGAGAAGCTGCTCCCGGTGGTGGTGGAAAACGACTGTTCCGTCATTGTTTTATGCATGGATGACGGCGGTATTCCCGCGGACGTGGAGGGACGGCTGAGAGCCGCCCGGGCGGCGGTGCTGCCCCTTTTAGAGGCCGGGAAGAAGCCGGAAGACATTTTCCTGGATCCCCTGGTGATGTCCATTTCCGTGGATCCCGGCGCCGCCAGGACCACCCTGGAGGTGATTCGCCGGGTGCGAGAGAGCGAAATGGCCGGGGTCCGGATTACCGGGGGCCTTAGCAACGTGAGCTTCGGGATGCCGGGGCGGAAGCTGTTAAACCGGGTGTTTCTCACCATGGCCATGACTGTGGGCTTGGATTCCTGCATCGTGGATGTGCGGGACCGGGCCCTTATGTCCACTCTCTATGCGGCCAGGACTTTCCTGGCGGAGGGGGGCAGCCGGGAGTACTTAAAAGCTTTCCGGGAAGGTTGGCTGGTGATCTGACCCCGCCAGACCCGGGAATGGCCCTTTGGTTCCTTTCCAGGCAGGCCGGAGGGACTTACAATAAATATAAAGAATTTTGCGAGAATATCCAGGCAAAGGGGGATGGCCGTTGATCAGTGACATTTTTAGAGCCGTGGTGGAATTAGAAGATGAACAAGCTCTGGAACTGGTGCAGAAGGCCCTGGCGGAAGGCTTGCCCGCAAAAGAGATTTTGGAAGACGGGGTGCTGGCGGGGCTTAGAGAAATCGGGCGCCTGTTCCAAGAGCAGGAGTATTTCCTGGCGGAGCTGATGATGGGAGCGAAGCTGGTGGAACAATGCCTCGGCATCTTAGACCCGCACTTGCCCAAGGCCGAGGGCCCCAAGCGGGGGGTGGTGGTCATTGGCGCCGTGAAGGGGGACCTGCATTCCATCGGCTACGGGTTGGTGGCCAAGCAGCTGGAGCTGGCCGGCTACGAGGTCCATTCCGTGGGCATTGACGTGCCGGCGATGACTTTCATTGATAAAGCCCGGGAAGTAAACGCGGACATCATCGGCTTGTCGGCTTTCCTGGTGACCACCATTTCCAACTGCCAGGATGTGATCAATTATCTCAAAGATATGGGACTGCGGGACAAGTTTAAAGTCATCATCGGCGGCGCGGAAACCAGCCAGGAGGTGGCGGACCGCATGGGTGCCGACGGCTGGGCGCCAAATGCCGTCGAAGCGGTGAAGCTCTGCGATCGACTCTTGGGTTACGTGTAGGCCTAGACAAAGGAGGGGTACACATGATTCCGGTGCTGGAGTTTGAAAAGCGGGCCATGGAAGGGCCGGTTATGAAAATGGATGACTTTGACCTGGCTTTGGCCAAGGCGGTTCGTAAACTGGTGAAAAAATACGAACTGAAGTATAACCCGGAAAGGCTCTTTGTGGACGACGAAACAGTCGACAGGATCTTTGAGGCCGGAGTGGAATTGCTGGCGGAAGTAGGGATTTACCACAACGATACCCAGCGGGTCGTCAAATACACGGTGGAAGAAATCGAGGCCATCGTCAAGGAGTATAAAGACAGTCCGCCGTCCATTACTTTTGGCCGGGGCAAGGAGGAGCATACAGTGGTGCCCCGGAAAGACGGGGATCCCCGCCCGCCGGTGGTGTGGGGTCTGGCGGCCGGTGTGATTCAGGAAGAATGGTTTGTGCCTTTCCTCCTGAGCATTGCCAGGGAACCGGTGGTGCAGGGGTTCGGCATCGCCGGGGGCATTGCCTCCGTAGGGGGTGTGGTGCCTAAAGAAAACGCACCTTCGGAAATCTATTGCGGCCTGTGGGAAGTGAAAGCTCAGCAGGAAGCCCTGCGCCTGGCGGGCCGCCCGGACATGCATTTGGGGCTCATTCCTACCGTCAGCAGCGTGGGGGGCACCCTGGCGGTCATTGGTCCCGGCCTGCGGGAAGCCCATAATTCCATGGTGGGCATCCATATTATCCCGGAACAGAAAATTGACTGGACCCGGCTTAACCTGGCCCAGGCTATTCAGGAGCGGGGCATCTCCCCCTGGACCAGTACCATGTCCCTGCTGGGCGGTTTAGGAGGCGGTCCCGCCGGGGTGGCGGTGATCATGATGGCCAACTTTATCGGCCAGCTGAGCTACGGTCACGGCAAGTTGGGCAGCTTTTATGTCAATGACATGACCGGGCGGGCCAGTCACCGGGAGGGCTTGTGGACCCTGAGCGCCTGCCTGCGGGCCATTGGGCGCAACCTGGGCGTAGCCACCGGAACCTGCGGCGGGGATTCGGGTCCTGTCTTCAGCATGGAGGAAGCTATTATCCGGGGTGTGGCCATGGCGGTCACCTTGACCACCAGCAGCGGGGCCTATAACTGGGGCAGCGGCATTGACGGGATCACGGCCCGGGTGCACGCCGACGTGATGGAGCAAGTGGCGCCCATCACCGGTCAGAAGGCCAATGAACTGCTGCAGTCCATTTCCAGGCTGCTGGATGAACTGGTGCA
>DULZ01000088.1 GCA_012840125.1 Clostridia bacterium
CGCTTGACCGAACTTCGCCAAAATATTGGTAATGGCTGCAGTCAAGGTGGTCTTACCGTGGTCTACGTGTCCAATCGTACCAACGTTAACGTGGGGTTTCGTTCTTTCGAACTTTTGTTTTGCCACTTTGGAGTTCCCTCCCTGCATCATGAGATTTAAGATTTAGTTTTATGAACGCCCGGGGACAGCGTGCTTTATGTAGTTCTCCTGGCCGCTTCCCCGCCAGCAGTGCAAACGCCGGCGCTACCTTCCCCGGTAACGCCAATAAGATTAAATCATAATAATTCTATCCCATTTCGGACAAGCTGTCAAATATAGTCAGCCGGATTTTTAAAAAAAAGAGGAACTTAACACCCGTTAATTCCCCTGAAAATAAAATGGAGCCCACAACCGGGATTGAACCGGTGACCTCCGCCTTACCAAGGCGACGCTCTACCTACTGAGCTATGTGGGCATGGTTGCGGGGGAGGGATTTGAACCCACGACCTTCGGGTTATGAGCCCGACGAGCTACCAGCTGCTCCACCCCGCGTCGTATATGATGGATTTGGTGGAGAGGACAGGATTCGAACCTGTGAAGGCGGTGCCAGCAGATTTACAGTCTGCCCCCTTTGGCCAACTCGGGAACCTCTCCATGTGACTGACAAACGTTATTATAGCACCGGTTTTCTACGGCGTCAAGGGTTATTTGTGCCATTTCAAAAAACAAAACCGGCTTGCACCGGTTTCCTACACATCCCGTTTGGCCAAATACCGCTCCAGTTTCCGCTTTACCCTCTGGAGGGCATTGTCAATGGACTTCACATGTCTATTTAAATCCATGGCAATTTCCTGGTATGATTTCCCTTCCAAATAAGACATCAATACCTGCCATTCCAGGCCGCTTAGAATCTCTCCCATTTTTTCTTCAATATCATCAAATTCTTCCCGGGAGATAATCAATTCCTCCGGATCGGTAATTTTGGTGCCGGAGATCACATCCAACAGGGTCCGGTCAGAATCTTCATCGTAAATCGGTTTATTCAGGGATACATAAGAGTTCAACGGGATATGCTTTTGCCTGGTGGCTGTCTTAATGGCGGTAATGATTTGCCTGGTAATGCAGAGTTCGGCAAAGGCGCGAAAAGATGATAATTTATCGCCGCGAAAATCACGAATGGCTTTATAAAGCCCGATCATCCCCTCCTGAATAATATCCTCCCGGTCCGCACCAATTAAAAAATAAGACCTAGCTTTAGCCCTGACAAAGTTCTTATACTTGTTGATCAGGTATTCCTGTGCTACATCGTCTCCATCCTGGGCCAGTTCTACGATATCTTCGTCGACCATTACTTCGTAATTGTCACAGGCCATTCTTTGGGGATTTACACTCATTACATCGCCTCCACCTAAAGATTTGCTAGGCTGCATGCATCTCTGGGCATTGATGAGAAAACAATTAATTTTTCAAAGTGACAAAAAAATAATTAAAATACTAAATCACGCCTGCTCCTAAGACGGAGGCATAAAACATAGGTTGTCCAGTTACACTAGTTATTATAGCTGAAATAATCCTCAAAAGCAAGTTGTTCAACCGGGGATCGCCCCGCAAAACTTCCCCGTTACTTGTGCCGCCGCAGCTGTTCCAAGACCTGGAACTGCTCCTCCGTCAAGTAGTTTGACAGGCTCCGTTGCTGCCGGCCCTTCCGGTAATGCTGCTTGCTCTGCTCAATGGTTTCCATCACCAAAAGCCTCAGTTCCCTGGCTGATATACGAAGGCCGTCCTTGCCCAGCACGATCCGCTGCTCCAACCAGTCGGAGGTGGCCACGGTGACACGATAACCTTTGGATAGGTTGTAGACCAGCTGCTCGATCACCTGGTCGGCGGTTTTCCCTTGCCCGGAATAGATGACTTGGAGGCCGTTCTTATTTTCCACGGTCTCCTGCCCCTTCACCTGGTGGGCATCAAATACCAGGATCACCTGTTTACCGCTTAACGCTTGGTAATTAGCCAAAATCTCCTCCAGGTGTTCCCGCGCGTGAGACAGATCCTGACTGCGCATGCCGGCAAAATCAGGCCAGTTATTAATGATGTTATAGCCGTCCACAATGAGATATTCCTGTTCCATGCTCACGACCTTACATTGCGCTGGCGCACTGCTTCGTAAAGGCCAATCGAAACAGCCACTGCCGCGTTTAATGAGTTAATCCGCCCGGCCATGGGGATCTTGGCTAAGATATCACAGTTTTCCTTTACTAAGCGGCTTAACCCTTTCCCTTCGCCGCCCACCACCAGCACCGCCGGTAGACGCCAGTCCACGTCATAGATTTCCGTTTCCGCCTCCCCGTCCAGCCCCACCGCCCATAAGCCTCGCTTTTTCAAACTTCGCAATGCCTCGGACAAGTTGGGGACCCGGGCGACGGAGACAAATTCAACGGCCCCGGCAGAGGTTTTTGCCACGGCGGCGGAGAGGGAGACACTCCTGGCCTTGGGGATGATGACCCCATGAGCCCCTGCCGCATCTACCACTCTCAGGATGGCGCCCAGGTTGTGGGGATCCTCCAGGTGATCGCAAGCGACGAGCAAAGGAGGTTGCTGCCGGTCGGCCGCCAACCGCAGCAAATCTTCCATGGCCACATATTCCTTGGACGCAACATAGGCCAACACTCCTTGATGCCTGGCCTGATGCGTTAATTGATCGAGTACTCTCCGGTCAACTTTCTGTACCGGAATTCCCCTGCTGCGGGCCAGCTGCGTGATGGGCTTTAAACCCCTTTCCGTATCCACCACCAACAACTTATTAATCGCCCTCTCCTGCTTTAAAGCCTCCAGCACGGGATTCCGCCCGTACAACAAATCAGACATGCATGCCCTCCACCTTGTTCAATAATGTATATGCCTTCCTTCCATTAGTCATGTGCACTAAATCTGCTTTTTATGACCGGGGCTCGTCCACATGACATTTCTCCCTCATAGCAAACTCCTTCCGTGTCACAGGTGGGGCCCGCCTTGGCAAAGAGCACGGGAGCTTCCCGGCGCACCTCTTGCAGCATGAGGCGAGCCAGCCGCCTGATTTCCCACTGGGCTCTTGTGCACAACCGCTGCCGGAAGAAATTCAGGAGGCTCCGGGCGTTAAAGGTGAAGATGATTTTCGTTTCGCAAGCCTGGGGCAGGACATACCTGGCGTCTTCTTTCGGCACTACCCGGGCCAGGGCATTGTAAGCGCGTCTAATCTCCTCCATGAGGGCTTCGTAACGAAGGAGGGCTTCTTCATTACCCCGGATGCTGGGGGGAGTAATAAAGGCAAAATCCTCCTCACTCACCCAGCGCTGGGATTTCTGGGAGTAAGAAGCGATGCGATGCCGCACCAGCTGGTGGGTCAAAGCCCGGCTGATGCCTTCCGCCGCAAAGGTAAAGCTCACATGCTCCAAGGGTGATAGATGGCCCATGGCGATTAGCTTTTCCAACAAGCGCACCTCATCTTCCCTGGCCAGGTTCTCCTCCAAGTCCTCCACCCCGGCGTTGGCATAACACATGCGGGCCGCCAGGGCCACTGTCCTTTCCGGCTGGGGGGTGAAGTTAATTAACTTGACCTGCATCATGCTATTCACGGCCTGTCTCCCTTTCCGCAATCATTTTTTCGAGCCGGCGCATCAACTGGGACAGCCTGTCATACCGGCCTTTTAGGTAGAGATAACCAATTAGGGCCTCGAAACCGGTGCTATAACGATATTCTACCATTTGGGCGCTCTTAGGAACATGTCCTGATTTAGCGTTCCTGCCCCAGCGCACAATATCGCGCTCTTCACCGGACAGCATGGGCTCGATCTCCTTCAATATATCGGCTTGAGCGCCTGCCTTGACAAAGGAGACGGCTTTCTGGTGCAAGTCTTTCATTTTGCCCGGACTATGAGCTACCAGCAGCAGCCGCACATAGAGCTCATAGACCGCGTCCCCTATGTAGGCCAGCACCAGAGGAGACAGCTCTTCCGGTGCCGGGATGAAGTCCACATGATCCAGCATCCTCGTCATTTCCCATCTCTTTTCCATCTAACTCCATGGGGTGTATCTTCCAGTATGATACCCAGTTCTTTTAAGCGATTCCGGATACCGTCCGCGGTAGCCCAATCCTTCTTCGCCCTGGCTTCCTGCCTCAATTCGATGAGCAGTTCGACTAAACCGGCGACCAGGGCTTGTTCCTGCCCCTCATCTACGACCCGGTCTTCCTGCAGGGGAATACCCAGCACCTGCACCACCATTTCATCCAGGTAGCGCCAGGCCTTCTCTAACAAGGCCAGGGCACCGGGGATTTCCGGCAGGTTACCCTGGTTGGCAAAGCCGTTGCTCTCCCTGCATAGTTCGAACACGGCGCCCAGGGCCAGGGAAGTATTGAAGTCATCGTCCATGGCTTTGATAAAATCCCGGCGGCACTCTTCCAATCTTTCCTGGAAAGCATGGCCTTCAGGGCTGCCATTAGAGGCGTTGATGGATTGGAGAAACTGGATTTTCTCCTTTAGCAGCCTCCGGGTATTCTTGATCCGTTCCAGGGCTTTTTGACTTTCCCGCAGCTTTTGATCATCAAAATCCAACGGGCTCCGGTAATGGGTCTCCAGCAGGAAAAAGCGCACCACATCGGCGGGAAATTTGTCCAGGATTTCCCGCAGCAAGAAGAAGTTGCCCAGGGATTTGGACATCTTCTCCTGATTCACCGTGATGAAACCGTTATGCATCCAGTACCTGGCGAAAGGTTCCCCGCAGGCGGCTTCTGACTGGGCAATTTCGTTTTCATGATGGGGGAAAACCAAATCGGCTCCACCGCCGTGGATGTCAAAATTGGCACCCAGGTATTTTAAAGACATCACGGAACACTCAATGTGCCAACCCGGCCTTCCCTTACCCCAGGGACTGTCCCAAGCCGGTTCTCCCGGTTTGGCGCTCTTCCACAGGGCGAAATCCAGGGGATCCTGTTTCCGCGGATCCACTTCCACCCGGGCGCCGGCCTGCATTTCATCCAGGGAACGGCCGGACAGCTTGCCGTATTCCTCGAACCGGCGGACACTGAAATAGACATCTCCCTCAATTTCATAGGCATAACCTCGATCAACCAGCCTTTGGATCACTTCGATAATCTCCGGGATATGCTCACTCACTTTGGGATGAACGTCGGCTTTGGCTACATTGAGCTTGCCGGCATCCTCGAAATAGGCATTAATATACTTCTGGGCCAGGGCTAAGGGATCCACGTTTTCTTCCCTGGCTCGCTTGATGATCTTGTCATCCACATCGGTAAAGTTTTGCACATACTGGACTTCATAACCCCGGTACGTAAAGTAGCGCCGCACGGTATCAAAAACAACCAGGGGCCTGGCATTGCCCAAATGGATATAGTTGTACGTCGTCGGCCCGCAAACGTACATGCGCACCTTGCCCTCTTCCCGCGGCACAAAAGGTTCTTTAGTGCGTGTCAGTGTGTTGTAAATCTGAATGCTCATGAACGCGCCCCTCCAATTCCTCAATCCTTCGCTCTAATCGCTCTATATTGCGCTGCAAGCACAAGATCATCTCCGCCACCGGGTCCGGTACCTGATCATGCCGCAAATCGATGGCTGAATAATCGGTGCTGGCAATATTCTTGCCGTTGCGCACCACTACCTTGCCGGGCACCCCCACCACGGTGCAGTTGTCCGGGACACTTCTTAACACCACGGAACCGGCTCCCACCTTGACATTGTTGCCGATGGTGATGTTGCCCAGGATTTTCGCCCCGGTGCTGATCACCACGTTGTTGCCGATGGTGGGGTGGCGCTTGCCTTTTTCCTTACCGGTGCCGCCCAAGGTCACGCCCTGGTACAAGGTGACATTGTCTCCAATCACCGTCGTCTCGCCGATCACCACACCCATCCCGTGGTCAATGAACAGGCCTTTGCCGATGACGGCGCCGGGATGAATCTCGATGCCGGTGAGGAAACGGTTGATCTGGGAAATGAGCCGGGCGATAAAGAAAAACTTCCTTTTATAAAACCAGTGGGCGATCCGGTGCATCCACACGGCATGTAACCCGGGATAGGTTAACAGGATCTCCAGCACGCTTTTGGCGGCCGGATCCCTTTCAAAAATAACCCTGATATCCTCTTTCAGGCGGCTGAACAAAGGGCATCCCTCCCATTGAACATGAACGACATAAAATGAAAAACCCCCGTCTCCCAAGCACTCAGAGACGGAGGTCACTCCGCGGTTCCACTCTGATTGACCGGGCAGAAAACACCGGCCAACTCATTTGGGATAACGGCCTAGGCCGGAACAACCTACTGGCGGTAAACGTTCGGCTGTTCATTCCGGAGGGCACTTCAGCAAAACCCGTTACCCGAAGCCGCTTCCAGCCTACGGCGGCTTCTCTCTGGGGGTGGAATCCTGCCTACTTTCCTCCGTCATCACTTTGGCAGTTTTACTTTTGCACTATTATACTGGCGGCGAAAGTCTAATGTCAATAGCTAAACAGGCAGGCCGGTTGTTCAACCGTGCAAGGACAAACCGGTGTTTTGCCTCAGCCGCTTAAGCACTTTCTCCTTGCCTAAAATAGGGATAATGTCGTGCAGTTCAGGCCCGTGCATCTTCCCGGTCAAAGCCACCCGCAAAGGCATAAACACTTTTCTGCCGCCGAGCCCCAGTTCCTTGGCGGTTTGTTTCAAAAGCTGCTTCGTTCCCTCCGGGTCCAGGTCGCCGGCTTCCTTGAGCTTCGCCGCAAAGAGCTCCATCACCCGGGGTACCTGTTCTTCCTGCAGTACCTTCCTCGCCTCTTCGTCTTCCACCGGTACCTCTTCCGCGAAGAAAACGTCCACATGGTCCACAATGGACGACATGTTGGGCAAGTAACTGCGCACCGCCGCCACAATTTGCAAGAGCTTTTTCTCATCTTCCTCCGACAAGGTTTCCGGCAAGTAGCCGGCTTCAGTGAGATAGGGAACAGCCATGGCGGCGATCTTCTCCAGGGGAGCTTGGCGGATGTAAAATCCATTAATCCAGTTGAGCTTGTCCAGGTCAAAGATAGCCGGGTTTTTGGCCACCCGTTCCAAAGAAAACTGCCGGCACAATTCCTCCAGGCTGAAGATTTCTTCCTCCCCTTCCGGCGACCAGCCTAACAGGGCCAGGAAATTAACCAGGGCTTCCGGTAGGTACCCTTGTTCCCGGTACTGCACCACGGAAGTGGATCCGTGCCTTTTACTCATCTTAGTCCGGTCTTTGCCGAGAATTAAGGAAATATGGGCAAACACCGGTTCCTTAAATCCCAGCGCCCGGTAAATAAGGATCTGCCTGGGGGTATTGGATAAATGCTCTTCCGCCCGGATCACATGGGTGATTTCCATGAGGGCATCATCAATTACCACGGCAAAGTTGTAGGTGGGGATCCCGTCGGACTTGACGATGATAAAATCGCCGATACCGTCGCTTTCGAAACTCACCTGGCCCCGCACCAGGTCATTGACCAGGATATTCTCCCCGCTGGGCACCCGGAAGCGGATCACGGGTTTCCGGCCCTCCCGGAGGAAGGCTTCCTCCTGTTCCGGGGTCAAATTCCGGCACTTGCCCAGGTACCGGGGCATTTCCCCTCTGGCTAAAAGGGCCTGTCTTTCCTGCTCCAATTCTTCTTCGGTGCAGTAACAACGGTAGGCATGCCCAGCCTCCAGCAACTGCTCCACATATTTTTGATACAGGGCCAACCTTTCCGTCTGGCGGTAAGGGCCGTGGGGGCCGCCGACATCCACCCCTTCATCCCAGGCAATACCCAACCAGCGCAAGGACTCCTTAATATTCTCCTCCGACTCCCGGCTGGATCGCTCCAAATCCGTATCCTCAATTCTCAGGACGAAAGTGCCTCCCGTTTTCTTGGCCAACAAGTAGTTAAATAACGCCGACCTGGCGCCCCCGATATGTAATGGACCAGTAGGGCTGGGAGCGAAACGAACCCTCACTTTTTCCACGAGTCAATCCTCCTTTTATGGTTCACGCCCGCATGTACAATAACACAAGCATTATAGCACTACCGGCAAACCGGCTGCAAGTTTTACCCCTGCCGGAGGGTAACCGCCGCCCAGGCGGCAATTCCCTCGCCCCGGCCGGCAAAGCCCAGTCCTTCGGTGGTGGTGGCTTTAATATTCACGGCACCCGGCTCTATTTCCAAGATCCGGGCGATATTTGATCTCATATCCGCCATGTAAGGAGCCATTTTCGGCCGCTGGGCCACAATGACTGCATCTACATTATTGACCGCAAAGCCCGCCGCCATAACCTTCTCCTTCACCTCATCCAAAAGGAGCATACTGGAAATGCCGGCATAACGGGGATCCGTGTCAGGAAAATGCACCCCAATATCCCCCAGACCGGCGGCCCCCAACAAGGCGTCGGCCAGGGCATGGAGCAGCACATCCGCATCGGAATGCCCCAGCAGCCCGAATTCATAGGGGATGGTCACCCCCCCGATAATAAGCTGCCGGCCCTCCACCAGCCGGTGCACGTCAAAACCGATGCCCACGCGCATCTTGCTGCCTCCTCTCCCAAATCAACTCCGCCAGGGCCAGGTCTTCCGGCGTCGTAATCTTGATATTGGTGTATTCCCCCTGGACCACTTGTACCGGCCGGCCCAGCCGCTCCACCAGCCCCGCATCATCCGTAGCTGTAATCCCGTCCTCCATGGCTTTTTCATAGGCCTCCACCAGCCAATCCCGGCGAAAAGCCTGGGGCGTTTGGACGGCCCATAGACTTTGCCTGGGAGGCGTGGTGACCACCAGGCCTTGCTCGTCACAGACTTTGATCGTATCTTTGACCGGCACACCCGGTATGGCTGCGCCGCAGGTTTTGGCCGCCCGGATGACCCGTTCCAGCAAAGTCAACGTGAAAAATGGTCGCACACCGTCGTGTACGACCACCCAGGCACAATCCTCCGGAAGCGCCTTGAGCCCATGGTAAACCGAATGACTTCGTTCCTTCCCACCGGGAACAACTTGATGCAGCTTAGTCAAGGCATAAGGTGCCAGCATCTCCTGCACCGGGTCCACATCCCGGCTGCCTACTACCAGCACCACATGCTGCACGGCACTGCTCTCTTCCATGAGCTGCAGGGAATGGAGCAGCACCGGGCGCCCGCCTACGGCCAGGTATTGCTTCGGCACGGCACTCTTCATCCTGGTGCCCTGGCCGGCAGCCAGCACAATCGCCGTCACACTAGACACCGGATGGCACCTCCAAGGAAACATGGTTTGATTTCTGGGACGGCTTCGGCTTAGCAAAAATCATGCGTCCCGCGGCTGTTTGCAGCACGCTGGTCACCAGCACGGATATAGTCTGGCCGATATACTTCCTGCCGTTTTCCACCACAATCATGGTGCCGTCATCTAAATAGCCAATCCCCTGCCCCACTTCCTTGCCGTCCTTGATCACTTGGACGGTCATTTCCTCCCCGGGCAAGACCACAGGCTTCACGGCATTGGCCAGTTCATTGATATTAAGTACCCTGACCCCTTGCAGTTCGGCCACCTTATTCAGGTTAAAATCGTTGGTGATGATGTCCCCACCTACCAGTTGAGCCAGGCGAATCAGCTTGGAATCCACTTCTTGCAGGTCGTCAAAATCCCGCTCGTCGATTTTCACCTTCACATCCAGCTCTTTCTGGATCCGGTTCAGGATATCCAAGCCCCGGCGTCCCCGGTTGCGTTTGAGCAAATCGGAAGAATCAGCGATATGCCTCAATTCCTCCAGTACAAACTGTGGAATCAGCAGGACACCGTCAATGAAGCCGCTCTTGCAGATGTCCGCAATACGACCGTCGATAATGACACTGGTATCGAGAATTTTATAACGAGCCTTCATATCAAGGCGTCCGGTTTTTTCCTTGTCTTTGCCGGCCTTCCAGTTGGCAAAGACGGAAAAGAGATCGTCTCTCTTCTTAGTGCCGACACTCCAACCCAAGTAGCCTAACACCAGGCTCGCCAAGATGGACAAGTACGGCCCGACGATGGGAAAGCGGTAAAAAGAAAAACCAAATAAATTAGCGATAATAAGTCCGATAATCAAACCGACGGCACCGCCCACCAGGTCATGGGCCGGAATCTTGTACAACAGCGCTTCCAATCTTCTGGCTACTTGAATAATCCCGGTGATCAAAGGCGGCGCCAAACTGTAACCGATCAAGCCGGCTACAATGGACAGTAAAATCACTAAGGCCCACTTCACGGTCAGCTCCGGTCCTTGCCAAAAAGGCATGACCAGCAGGCCGACGGAAAACCCGCTGTAACCCGCCGCAATCATGAAGAGAACCCGCAGTACCTTGATAACCAAAGATTTCACCTCCTTTTGGTAGTTTTACTAGCCTTTAATCTTATTATACAAGCGCCTGGCAAATACTGCAAGAAAGGGATTCCCAGGCAGCCCAGCCGGGAAAAGGGGAGGTACCGTTAATCGGCACCTCCCTCAAGCCAAAGCCTTCGCCAGCCAGTTCTCTACCTGCTCTTCTTCTGCATTCTCGGCCAGCACCAGTTCACTGATGAGGATCTGCCTGGCGTTGTTGAGCATTTTCCGTTCAATGGCGGATAAGCCCTTGTCCCGTTCCCGTAAACTCAAATTGCGCACCACTTCCGCTACAGCAAAAATGTCGCCGGTTTTAATCTTGGCCAGGTTAGCCCGGTACCGGCTGTTCCAGTTTCCATTGATGAGCACTTCTCTATCCTGCAGCACGGATAATACATCCGGAACCTGCTCTGCGTCAATCACTTCCCGCAGCCCGCTTGCGGCGGCATGATCGATGGGTACCATGACGGTCATGTCTCCATGGGCAATGCGCATCACATAATACTTGCGAGTCTCCCCGAGGATCTCCTTTTCTTCAATGGCTTCGATGATACCTGCGCCATGCATGGGATAAACCACTTTATCGCCGACGTTAAACACGCAACCACCTCCCCAGAGCTCTTCCTTCATTATAGCAAAGTTTCCTTGCTGCATCAAAAAATTTGATATTATACCACAGTCTTTTTACTTTTGTAAAGAGCTTCCGGGGAGAATTTAGCTAGAAATTAAGATGCTTGATGAATGCTTCCTGGAACTCGGGTACGGTGGAAAGCTCCATGTGCTCGCATGTCCTGGCGATGCTTGCCGCCTCCCGGCGAATGCGCCTGGAGAGCAAGGCCAGCATTGCTCCCGCCCCGGCGGCATTCCCCACGGCCCTAATCTTACCGGGATCAACCGCCGGCAAAAGGCCAATGCCTAGAGCAGACCGTTTATCAATGTAGCTTCCGAAAGCCCCGGCCAGCAGGATTTCATCCAGCTCAGCGGAGCTGATACCGGCTTTTTGCAGGAGCACCTCGATGCCTGCCCGGATGGCTCCTTTCGCCAGTTGCAGTTCCCGCACGTCCTTCTGGGAGAGATAAACCTCCGGCCCGCCGGTTTCTTCCGGAGTAGCAATGACAAAATAAGCATTGGCGCCCCGGTCGTGGATCCGCTTCCTCAGAAACTCCGGCAGGTGGTCCGCTTTTTCCGGGGGCACGATCCTGCCGTTAGCTTCTATCACTCCCACACGATGCATTTCCGAAATGGCATCCATTAAACCGGAACCGCAAATACCTTTGGCAGGCTCGTCACCGATTACTTCATACGTTACCTGATCTTCGTCGATCCGCACTTTTTCAATGGCCCCGGCCTGGGCCCGCATGCCGCATTTAATCTGGGCGCCTTCAAAAGCCGGCCCGGCCGCCGTGGAACAAGTGAGCATCCGGCCCGGCAGAGCCAGCACGATCTCCCCGTTGGTACCGATATCCACGGCCAGAATACGCCGGTCCACATCATACAGCTTCGTGCTGAGAATAACCCCGACCGTATCGGCCCCCACATAACCGGCCACGTTGGGCAGCAGGTGGACGGGGGCATGGGGGCAAAGATTCAAACCCAGTTCCCCCGCTTCCACGGTAACCAGATCGGTCACCACCGGGGTAAAGGGAGCCGGTGCCAAGTGGCGGGGGTCCAACCCGAGGAACAAGTGGTGCATGGTGGTGTTGCAAACGACGGCCGCCTGGTAAACGGAGCTTGTCCTGATACCGGCCGCATGAGCCAATTTTTCTCCCAGGCGGTTGATGACCTGCACCACCCTCCTTCTCAACTGCTCCAATTCTTTCGGTCCCTTGGCGGCATGCTGGATGCGGGAAATCACATCGGCACCGAAAATATTTTGGGTATTCCCGGCCGAAGCAGCCGCCACATTTTTGCCGGTAGTCAGATTCACCAGCGTACCCACCACCGTCGTGGTGCCAATGTCAACGGCTAAGCCGTAAAGAGGCTCCCGTTCATGTTCTCCCGGTTCCACGGCAATGACGTCCTTTTCATGCATGACTACGGTAACCAAATGCCTGGCTTCCCGCAGCACCCCGGGCAAAGCCCGCAGGACTCCCAATTTGAGGTTAGCCGGTTCACCCAAAGCTTCCAGCAACCTGGTGGCATCGGACACCTGGTGTTCTATGGAAGGCGGCTGCACTTGGATTGTCCGCCTTGTGATGCCCGGGTCAATCTCTACGTCCATGTCTTGTTGAGTCAGGGCCGTCTTACGGCTTAAATAGATTTCCTGTTGAGGTATTTCCACCACCAGGTCAGCGTTGACTTCCGTCTGGCAAGCCAACACCCAATCCTGGTCAGCGCCCTCCCGGATGCGCATGCGGCACTTGCCGCACACCCCTCTCCCGCCGCAAGGGCCTTCAAATTCCACTCCCGCTTCGGCAGCCGCCGTCATGAGGGTCACGCCGGCATCCACCGTCACCTTCACCTTATCCGGCAAGAACGTAACCGTATGCTTGTTCATCTACCACGCCTCCTGTCAAATGCGCTTGTCACGACACCAGTTCATTTCTATCATTGCAAACAAAATCCCTGCGGAATCACCTGTTCATTATTTCACTGGATTGCCATGATCTTACTCCAGGTCGATTTCCGGTAAAGCCGGGGCATCCTTTTCCCAGCCCTGCTCCCGGATAAAGGCCAGGGCTTCTTCTAAGCTGCCGGCACCGATAACTTCCATGGTAGTGGATTGCTCCGCTTTTTCTAGATTGCCCGCCGGCAGCAAAACCCGTTTAAATCCCAGCCGCTCCGCCTCCGTCACCAGCCGCTGGATATTTGGCACGGCCCGGATCCGGCCGGCCAAATCAACTTCCCCGATGACCACCATTTTCGGGTCCACCGCCACATCTCTTAGGCTGCTGTAAAGGGCCACCGCCAACCCGAGGTCAATGGAAGTTTCCGTGATCTCCACCCCGCCCAGCAGGGACACGTAAATATCCTGGTTGCTTAAAAATACTCCCGCCCTTTTCTGGAGCACAGCGGTAATCAGGTTCAGCCGGTCCCGGTCCACCCCCACCGCCACCTTGCGCGGGGGAATGCCGTAACTGTTGTCCACCACCAGGGCCTGCAGTTCCACCAAAATGGGGAGGGCTCCCTCCACGCTGGCCACTACCACCGTGCCGGGAATAGCCTCGGCATGCCCCGCCAGTAAGTACTGGGAAGGGTTGTCAATGGGAAACATGCCGGTCCCCAGCATCTCGTACAAGGCCAATTCCGCCGTGTTGCCAAACCGGTTCTTGAACGCACGGAGCATGCGAAAGCCGTGATTTCGCTCTCCCTCCAGGAAAAGCACACAGTCCACCATGTGGTCCAGTACCCTCGGCCCGGCGATCTGGCCCTGCTTCGTCACATGGGCCACCAGGAAAACGGGGATGTTGTTTTCCTTCGCCGTTCTGAGGATGTCACCGGCACATTCCCGGACCTGGCTCACGCTGCCCGGGGCCGAACTGAGCTCCGGCTTGTACACTGTTTGAATGGAATCGATGATCACGAAAACCGGCTTTTCTTCACGGATGTATTGCAGGACCAGTTCCAAATTGGTCTCGCTGACCACCAACAGCTTCGGATCCATCGTCTGCAGCCGCTCGGCCCGGAGTCTGAGCTGCTCCTCGGATTCCTCACCGGAGACATAGAGTACCGGGCCGTAATGGACGGCAATGAAGTTAGCCACCTGCAACAGCAGGGTTGATTTGCCGATGCCCGGATCTCCGGAGATGAGTACCAGGGAACCCGGCACCAGCCCTCCCCCCAGGACCCGGTTCAGCTCCCGATCCCCGGTATCGAAACGACTCTGGGCATAGGAGGCTACCTGGGAGATGGATTGCGGTCTTTTGGCCGGCTTTCCGGTGGACTTATGGGAGCTGCCGACGTCTACAATCTCTTCCACCAAAGAATTCCATGCCCCGCAGGGACACTGTCCCTGCCACTTCACAAACTCCCGACCGCACTCCTGGCAGACCCATCTCGTCTTGGCTCGCTTCTGGTTCATCGTTCTTCTCTCCAACGGATGATTTCTTTTCATTATAACAGAAAAGGCAACAAAAAGTCCGGCGGGGAAAGCCGGACTCGACATGGTTATTCTTCTTTTGCCAGTACAATCTGGCCGTCCCGGGCCTCCGCCACCACGGTGTCCCCTTCCCGGAACTGCCCTTCCAGCAGCCCGTCGGACAGGGGATCCTCTATGAGCCGCTGGATGGCCCGTCTTAAAGGTCTGGCCCCGTAGTTTTCATCAAAACCTTCTTTCAGCAGCACTTCTTTGGCCCCTTCTGTTACCTTAACGTGCAAATTCTGCTCCTTCAGGCGCTGGTTCAATTCATCCACCATGAGGGACACGATCCGGCCGATATGGTCGCGGTTCAACGGGTGGAAGACAATGAGCTCATCTACCCGGTTGAGGAACTCGGGACGGAAAGTCCTTCTCAACTCGCTCATGACGTTTTCTTTCATCCGCTCATAGCTGTCCGCTTCCTCGTTGCCGCTGCCGAAGCCGACCCTGCCGGTACCGTGCAGGCGGCCGGCCCCCACGTTGGAGGTCATGATGATCACGGTATTGCGGAAATCCACCGTCCGCCCCTGACTGTCAGTCAGGCGGCCGTCTTCCAGTACCTGCAGCAGGATGTTAAACACATCGGGATGGGCTTTCTCTATTTCATCCAGCAGTACAACGGAGTACGGTTTCCGCCGGATGGCTTCCGTAAGCTGGCCCGCGTCTTCGTAACCTACATAACCGGGCGGGGCTCCGATCAAGCGGGAGACCGTGTGTTTCTCCATGTACTCCGACATGTCTAACCGGACCATGGCATCTTCCGAGTCGAAGAGAGCTTCGGCCAAAGCTTTGCTGAGCTCCGTCTTGCCGACGCCGGTGGGACCTAGGAAAATAAAGGAACCAATCGGGCGGTTGGGGTTCTTGAGGCCCGCCCTGGCCCTGCGCACGGCCCTGGCCACGGCTTTGACGGCTTCATCCTGACCGATGACCCGCTGGTGCAGAATCTCTTCCAGCTTCAGGAGGCGCGCGGTTTCAGATTCCTCTATCTTCGCCACTGGGATACCGGTCCAACTGGACACGATCCTGGCAATGTGCTCCGCCGTTACCACGGACTCGGCCTTGCCTCTTTCGTTATCCCATTCTTTCTTCGCCTGCTCCAATTCCTTTTTCAGTTTCTGCTCCTCATCTCGCAGCTTGGCGGCGGTTTCAAACTCCTGGGCGTTCACGGCCGCTTCTTTTTCCTGCTTGACCTTCTCATAGCGAGCTTCCAATTCCCGGATTTCCTCCGGTGCCGTATGCATATCTAACCGCACCCGGGAGGCCGCCTCATCGATCAAGTCAATGGCTTTATCCGGTAGGAAACGGTCAGTGATATACCTATCCGACAGTTTCGCCGCCGCTTCAATGGCCTCGTCGGAAATCTTCACCCGGTGGTGGGCTTCATAACGATCCCGCAGCCCTTTCAAGATCTCGATGGTTTCTTCCACCGAAGGCGGGTCCACGATAATGGGTTGGAAGCGTCTTTCTAAAGCGGCATCTTTCTCGATATGTTTCCGGTATTCATCTAAAGTGGTGGCACCAATGGTCTGCATTTCACCCCGGGCTAAAGCAGGTTTAAGGATGTTGGCGGCATCGATGGCACCTTCCGCCGCTCCGGCACCCACCAGGGTGTGCAGCTCATCGATAAACAGGATCACGTTCCCGGCATGCCTGATTTCATCCATCACCTTGCGGAGGCGTTCCTCGAATTCCCCGCGGTATTTGGACCCGGCCACCAAGCTGGACATATCCAGGGTCACTACCCGTTTGCCGACTAAAGTTTCAGGCACCTTACCCGCTACGATTTGCTGGGCCAAACCTTCGGCAATGGCGGTTTTCCCCACACCGGGTTCCCCGATCAACACGGGATTGTTCTTGGTGCGGCGGCTTAAGACCTGAATGACCCGCTGGATCTCTTTATCCCGGCCGACCACCGGATCCAGCTGTCCCTCTTTGGCCATTTTGGTTAAATCCCGGCCGAAGCTGTCCAGGGTCGGGGTATTGGTGGCACTGCCGCCTTTTTTCGCCGCTCCCCCTTGCGGTGGTTGGCCGCCATGGGGCATGCCCATGCCGCCGAAGAACTGGGCTAGAGAGAAAGGTTGGAAGTTCGGCTGGGATCCGCCCAAGATGTCATTGACCTGGCTGCGAATTTTATCAGCGGTTACCCCTAAATTGGCCAGCACCCGGGCGGCCACGCCTTCTCCTTCCCGGACGATACCGAGGAGAATATGTTCCGTACCGATGTAGCCCACCCCTTGATGGCGCGCTTCTTCATAAGCCAACTCCAGCACCTTTTTGGCCCGCGGCGTCAAGACCAGTTCATTGGGGGGCTGGAAATCTCCTTCACCGATTAAACTCAGGATTTGCTCCTTGACCTTTTCCCCGTCCACACCTAAATTCGCCAGGGCCTTAGCCGCCACCCCTTGACCCTCGCTGATCAGTCCCAGCAGTAAGTGCTCGGTCCCGACGGCCGGGTGTTTCAAGGCGCGCATTTCCTCTTGGGCCAGGCGAATTACACGCTGTGCTCTTTCCGTCAGTCTATCCCACATAAGCTTACCTCCTTTGATTCACAAGTTTGTTGCGTATCACTTCCGCCCTCACGAGATCTCTCTCCCAAGGGCTCATTTCCTTCTCCTGCCGGCCCTGCAGCAAACCGGGTTGGATGAAAGAAATCATCTCATTGAGGATGCGCGGGTCGACACCGCTGATCATCCCTAAGTCTATACCCAGCCGCAGGTCCGACAGCAACCGCAATGCTTCTTCCGAGCTGATGCTCCGGGCATGGGCCAAAATCCCATAGGCCCGGTTCACCTTGTCATCAATTTGATGGTAAAACTCCGCCTTCAGTCTCTCCCGCGCTGCTCTTTCCTGGTCAATGAGCTGCTGGACCACCAAAGACAGGTTATTGACTATCTCTTCTTCCGTCAAACCCAAGGTAATCTGGTTGGATATCTGGTATAAATTGCCCTGAGCTTCGGAGCCTTCCCCGTAAAAGCCCCGCACGGCCACCCCGATTTGGGACAGGGAGCCGAGGATCTTCCCGGCCTGATTGGTCAAGACCAGGGCCGGCAAGTGGATCATCACGGAGGCCCTAAGACCGGTTCCAAGATTGGTGGGGCAAGCGGTCAAATACCCTTTCTCCTCGTGAAAAGCCAAATCCAACCGCTGCTCTAAAGCGTCGTCCAGGCGGTCCGCCGCTTTCCATGTTTCTTCCAGTTGGAAAGCCGGCATCAGGATCTGCACCCGCAGGTGGTCTTCTTCATTGACCATGATGCTGACTGTTTCGTCGGCGTTTAAAATCACCGCGCCGCCTTTGCCCTCGGCCAACGCCGGGCTGATTAAGTGCTTCTCTACCAGTATTTGTTTCTGTAAAGGGGACAATTCATCCAGATAAAATACCTCCATGGCGCCGAATACCTTACTCACCGCCGGTGCGGTGGCCGCTTGCCAGACTTCATTGATCACTTCTTTCTTTTGCTCTTCCCGCAAGAGATGCGGGAAAGGGATGCCCTTAAGGTTCCTGGCAAGTCTAACCCGGCTGGTCAGCACAATATCTCCCTGGGGGCCTGACCCTTCCATCCACTTGCTTACTACTTTCGCAATTTCATGCCTTGCCACACACACCCCTCCTAACCGTTTTGGTTCTCCAGGGCCCGGATCTGATCCCGTACTTTCGCCGCTTCCTCAAATTCCTCCCTGGCCACCAGTTCCTGCAGCTTCATTTTCAAGCCGGCCAGCTGCTTTTTCAGGCGAATCTCCTGCCCGCTTCTTTTCGGCACCTTGCCGGTATGCCGTTCCCGGCCGTGGACCCTGCGAATTAAGGGACTGAGGCTGGCCTCAAAAGTATCATAACACCGGTCGCAGCCCAATTTACCGTACTGGGCAAAAACCTGCCGGGTGGTACCGCACAAGGGGCACTTGGCAATTCCCGGCGCCACACTGGGCTCCCCGGCCATCATACTGGTGGTTTGGTCCAGCAGGCCGGCCAAGAACTTGTGAAAAGAAAAGCTGGACTGGGTAAACCCGAATTCTTCTTGATATTCCCGGGCACATGCCTCGCAGAGATTAAGCACCGTCTTATCGTTATTGACAATCTTGGTGATGTGCACATTGGCTTCATTTTTCTTGCATTTATCACATAACATGCGACTCACCCCTTTTGGCTATTTAAACTTTTCCCGCAGCAGGACCGTCAATACTGCCTTGAGAATGGCGGCTCGCACGTAGTCCCGGTCAGGGAGCGCCAGGGGCAGTGCCTCCCGGCTGATAGCCGCTTTCATCAGCAGCGCTTCCCTGTCCGTCAGCAACCCATCCTCCGCCAGCCTTTCCAGCAATCCTTCTCCCGCTTGCTGGGAAACCAGCGAGTTGTCCAAGTCCGCCAGTACTTCCAGCAACCACTCATCCTCATCCACTTCCAGCTTGGTAATCCTGAGGTAACCCCCTCCTCCCCGGCGGCTTTCCACTAAATAGCCCTGTTCCGGGCTGAAACGGGTCGTCAACACATAATTGATCTGCGAAGGCACACAGGCAAATATCTGGGCTATCTCACTCCTCTGAATCTCAATATACCCTCTGCCGCTGGCTTTTAATAACTCCTTGAGGTGTGCCTCTATTTTGTCCGCTATGCTGCGCATGGGAACACCCCTTTGACCTTCACTTACTTTTTGACCTTCCTTGACCTTACTTCCATCATATACCATCATCACAGAAATGCAATCCAAATTCTGGGCCAATATTTCGCATTTTGGCCTGTTATTATACATTATCTCCATTAAACTTCCCCGCACGCACTTTTCCGGCATAAAACAAAAGCCGCTGCCTAGCAAGAAGACCCTGGCCCCCAGGCCAGGGTCTTCTTGCTCAAGCAGCGGCTTTAACGCCGGCTAAACTGGTATCCGGCTGTTGCCACTCTCTCCACCGGTTCAGGGTTTTTAATATACAGGCCGGCTATTTTTTCACCCTCATCAAAGGTGATTCTAAACTCCACATCGGCTTTTTCGAAGATACCGGTGATTAAAATAACCCGGTGAAAATCAAAATCAACTACTTCCCTGTATCGCTGTTCCACCAAACGGCCGCCTGCCTCTTCGAGGACTTCCCAAGCCGCTTCCAACTGGACCGGGGACAATTGTTCCTTCATGTCGTCGTTGAAGTATTCGGCGGCCTCCGCTGCTCGGCCATCCGCCAGTTTGTTGATAAAATCTTCGGCGGCTACGGCGATAGGTTCTCCATAGGTACGGCAGCCGGTAAACAACAGCATGAGCCCAACCAGCAGCAGCACCAGGACCAGCTCTTGCCTTGTCATCTTCAATTAACCCCCTTAAAATTCCTTATCGCAATATTTTATCTATTGTGAATATATTATCTATCCCTCTATTTATATGCATCAACCGCGAGGGAGGCAAAATCCTGCAGCAGCAGGCCACAGGATTTTGCCGGTCAAGCGGTTAATAAATGGGACGCATGGTAGGGAACAGGATCACATCCCGGATGGATGCTTTATCGGTCAACAGCATGATCAGCCGGTCTATGCCGATGCCTAAACCGCCGGCCGGAGGCATGCCGTACTCTAAAGCGCGGATAAAGTCTTCATCCATGGGATGAGCTTCCTCATCGCCCGCTTCCCGCTCCTTCAGCTGGGCCAGGAAACGCTCTTTCTGGTCAATGGGATCGTTTAATTCAGAAAAGGCGTTGGCCAATTCACGGCAGGCCACAAAGGCTTCGAACCGGTAAGTAAGCTTGGGATTGTCCTTTTTCTTTTTCGCCAGGGGCGACACTTCCACCGGGTAGTCCAGGATGAAATGGGGTTTCACCAGGTGTTTTTCCACATGCTCCTCAAACAGCTCGCTTAAGATTTTGCCCCAAGTACTTGTCCCTTCGATTTCCAGGTTGAACTTCCTAGCGATTTCCCGCGCGTCCTCATCGGTCTGCACGGCGGCAAAGTCCACCCCGGTATACTTCTTCACAGCTTCCATCATGGTCAGCCGCGGCCAGGGTGGAGTGAGGTCAATCATTTCCCCCTGGTAAGGGATCACCGTCGTACCCCTGACAGCTTCCGCCGCCCGGGCCACCAGGTTTTCCGTCAGCACCATCATATCCTCGTAATCGGCATAAGCCTGGTAAAGCTCCAACATGGTAAACTCGGGATTATGCTTGGTGGAAATGCCTTCATTGCGAAATACCCGGCCTATTTCATACACTCGCTCCAAGCCGCCCACCAGCAGCCGTTTTAGATGCAGCTCCAGGGCAATGCGCAGGTACATGTCGATGTCCAGGGCATTGTGATGGGTGATAAAGGGCCTGGCGGCAGCGCCGCCGGCAATGGTATGCAAGGTGGGTGTTTCCACTTCCAGAAAACCCTGCTCGTCCAAGTACCGGCGAATGGCTTTAATGGCCCGGCTCCTGGCAATAAAATCATTGCGCACATCCGGGTTCACAATCAAGTCCACATAGCGCTGCCGGTAACGCAGTTCGATGTCTTTCAAGCCGTGCCATTTCTCCGGCAGCGGGTGTAAGGATTTGGCCAGCAGCACCAGTTCTTCCGTGGAAACGGTGATTTCTCCCATCCTGGTCTTAAACACCGTGCCCTTGACACCGATGATATCGCCGATATCCAGTTTGGCAAAGAGCTCATAGGCGGCCTCGCCCACATCGTTTAAGCGGACGTAAATCTGGATTTGCCCGGTCACATCCTGGATGTGAGCAAAACTGGCCTTGCCGTGCATCCTCTTGGTCATAATCCTGCCGGCCACGGACACGGGTTGCCCTTCCATGGAATCAAAATTATCCAAGATGTCTTGCGCATGATGGGTCTGGTCAAATCTACCTCCGAAGGGTTCGATGCCCATTTCTCTCAAATCAACCAGTTTTTGGCGGCGAACCTGTAAGACTTCACTAAGTTCGTGTTCCAAAATCCCTATCCCTCCCGGTATATGGTATTGTTTGTGCCACCACGCAAAAATGCAAAAGCGCTGGTCATCCAGCGCTAGTTCAAGTAAAATTACTTACTGATTTTTAATACTTGATATTTCACTTTTCCGGCTGGAACTTCCACCTCAACCACATCCCCGGTCTTGGCCCCAAGTATGGCCTTTCCTACCGGAGATACATTCGATATTTTCAGCGCCGTGGGATCCGCCTCCATGGACCCGACAAGCACAAATTCCATTTCATTTCCAGAATCTATATCTTTCAAAAGAACTCTGGAACCTAAGGACACTACATCCGTTGCTACTTCTGCGTCATCCAGCACCCGAGCGTTGCGGAGCTTTTTCTCCAAGGTCAGGATCCTGCCTTCAATGAATGCTTGTTCGTTCTTGGCATCCTCGTATTCAGAGTTCTCACTGATATCACCAAACTCAATGGCCTGTTTGATTCGTTCCGCCACTTCCCTTCGCCTGACGGTTTTCAGTGTTTCTAACTCCTCTTCCAACCTCCGCAAACCTTCCGGTGTGAGAATAACTTCATTGTTTTCAGCCATCCTGGTTTCCAGCTCCTTTGAATTGCCGATAATAATCAGAACTCCATGGTTGGAGTTGCAAAACCATTACTAAAAAACCCTTAAGTAATACTAACAAGCACCGCGAACCTTTACAGTTTCGACAGTGCTTGTTATTGACTTAAGGACATTGTCTACTGTGCCTATTATATATACGCCTCTACCGGTTGTCAAGTAGTTTTCCTAGGCGTGCCGCCGTTCCCCTCTTTTTTCCCGGGCCCGTCTCTTAATGGTCTGGATGGTTTCCTCCGTCACGGGCCTTTCAAAACTGCGAAATCCCGCCAACCGGAAACCGTGCTTCCTCGCCAGGCGCCCCGTTTCCTCCACTTGCTCCAACGTGAGCTCCCGGCCGAGGGTATAATCCTCAAAGCGCCCCTCCAAGGCCAGCATCATGGTTTCCGCCATGCAGGCCAATCCGATGCCCGGCGGGTAGCCGAAGTCCAAACCGAAATCCACCTGGCCCGGCATTTCCACCAGGCCCCCTTCAATGACCAGCACATCGTCCCTCACTTTCGCCACTTGCACCGACACATCCCGCGGCCGGGCCACATCGCAGACAACGGCGCCGGGTTTCAAATCCTCCGGGTGGATCACAGCGTCCGCCGCGGAAGTAACGGCAATGATAATATCTGCCCGGCGTACCGCTTTTTTTACCTCCTTGGTTACCCGGCACACCAAACCCGTTTCCTGGAGGATTTTTTCCGCCAGGTTTTCCAACTTGCTCTCGTTGCGGGCCACCAGGGTGAGATACCTGCACTCCCGGGCCATCATCCTGGCGGCAATAGCTCCAATGGCGCCGGTGGCACCCAGCACCACCACTTCCGCCGTCGCCAAGTCAATCTCCATGACTTCCGCCGCTTTCTGCACCCCTTCGATGGCGGTATAAACGGTATAGCTGTTGCCGGTGGTCACCGGAATGTCCAAGGCTTTGGCCACGGTGATGCCCGCATCGCCCACGACCGCGGTCATAGCACCCAACCCCAGGATCTTAGCCCCGAGTTTTTCGGCCAGCCGGCCGGCCCGGATGATCTTGTTGAGGACCACTTGGGTGGGCAAGGTCAGCATCTGCTCGGAGGTGAGGACACACCCGACAAACCAACCTTCCGCTTCCCCGTAGGGCGATTTCAGCCCGGTAATGCGGGAAGCGGTAACAGGCGGCGCGTATTTAATCACCGATTGCAGGAGCCTTTTCGGCACCTTGCCGGCGAAGGGAAATTTGCGGCTGACATCAGCCAGTTCTAACGGATGTATCATAAAGGCAAAGCTGTTCGTAGTTGCCAATACCCGTTTCCTCCTTCTGTGTCACTGCAAGTATTGAATCCTAGGCTTCAAATCGATTTTCTCCAGTAATTCTTCGTAGTCTTTGGGAGTAATCTCCCTGGGATCTTTATTGCTGAGGGCGATGAGCAATCCTTCCATTACATTGGTGCCGAAGGAACGACCGTTGAGCTCCGGCGTGGTGGTAATCAACAGTTCAATGCCCCTTTCTTTCAGCATCGCCACGTCGTCACTGGTAACGGTGTTGGTGATCACGGTCTTGCCCGGCAGTTTGGCCGGCAGGAATTTCTTGACGTAGTGAAAATCACCGGCGATCACATCGGCCTCATAATAATAACGGCTGTATTTCGGCTTGATCTCTTCCTGCTTTTCCCCCACGGGATAGAGATATTTGAAGGGCAGCTGCACAATAATGGGAGCCAACAGGCGCGCAATGCGGTCCAAGGCTTTGAGAGACTTCAGCGGAATAGGCAGCCCCAGCACAAATACCAGGTCCCCATAGGTCACATCAGCCCCGGCGGCCGCAAAGCTTTCCGCCATGCCAAACCGGTCCATGGCGCAGACCATCAGCACTTTTTTCCTGGTAAAATCAATCACCTGCTGTTCCGCCAGGTACCTGATCACCTTGCGCTCCAATGTATTCTTCAGGCCGCTGCCGTCCACAATAGGGGTCTTTTTGGCAGCTCTCGCAATGTCCGCCGCTTCCCGGATGAGATAGCGTCGATTACCGGCCTGAACATACAGGTCCGTGCCACCCAGGCCAAAAGCTGCCACTTGTCCGTCCAATTCCTTAATTAATTCAATGGCTTTTTGCTTGTTGCCGTCGGTCCCAATCCGTTCGATCAAGACTTTTTCCCCCAGGATCTCCGTTTCTACTTTGGAATTGCGCTTTGAGGAACCCAAACTGACGCTGACTATTCTTTTCATGCCATCCGCCTCCTAAGCCTTCACATTGGACAAGTTATCCATCAGCTTTTGTAAAGCTTGAGGGTCAACGTAAACGTCTTCCGTAATCGGGGACTCGCCGATCACCAGGCCGATGACTTCCCGGTCCAGCATGGCTTCCGAAACCCGGATCCGGTAGCGGGAACCGAGGACCACCACCACATCGTACTCCCGGACCTCACCCACGATTTTGAAAACTTCCGCCAAAAGCTTCTGCCCATCTTTGTCCCGGACGAACTGCTGCCGTTCCTCCTCGGTCCAAATGAGCTGGTAATCCACCCCGGCCTCCTGCAGGATCCGGGAGACCTCTTCCTTGTTTTTGATGGGAAAACCCACCACCGCCACCCTGGATCCCTTCCGCACTTCTCCCAGGCTTTCCAAACGGGAGATGAAACTCCGGTCCAGTTTCAACCGTTGGGCCGCTTCCTGCTGGGAATAGCCCTCCATGCGCAGCCGCAGGATCTTTTCCACCATAACCTGGATTTTATGGATACTGATCAGCTTGTCGCCTATCCGGTAGAATTCCATGGGCTCACCCCCCGCATATCCTTGTGCACAAAAATGTGCAAACCCTACACGGCAGTATTTTAGCAGATTCTTGCTGGCCATGCAAATAAAAAAAACGGCATTTCTGCCGTTCCAGACTGTACATATCAGGGTGTTCGGTGTTAATCGCAGGGCTGCATGAAAACAAGATCAAAAAAGCGAGAGAGCCCCTAAAGATGGGCAGTCACCAGCAGTCGAGCTTCGAGCCGTGTTTTCGCAGCGCCTAGGCATGGACCGGAAGGACAACACGCAAACTTGACGACTGGCGGCTGAAGTCTGACGACGGCCATTGCCCTCATCCCCAATTTGGGCTCCCTGCATCCCAAACTTAACACCGGTGGCCCCAATTGTATTCTCTCAACAAACCGGAGTGACACTCCTGCCGTCTCAGCCTTAATCCAACTGCCACCTGGCGATTATCTCCTTGACTTCGGCCACGGTCTTGGCGGAAAAAACCTCCTCCCTCATGCGGGCGGCGCCCCGCATGCCTTTTATATACCAGGCCAGGTGTTTCCGCATCTCCCGGACCCCGACCACTTCTCCTTTAAAGGAGACTACGAGTTCTAAATGCCTGAGGGCCATGTCCATTCTTTCTCTTGGTGAAGGCTCGGGCCGCAGCACCCCTTGTTCCAGGTAGGCAATGGTCCGGGAAAAAATCCAGGGATTGCCCAAAGCACCCCGGCCGATCATAATGGCGGTACAACCGGTTTCCTCCAACATCCTGGCCCCGTCTGCCGGGGTCCAAATGTCCCCGTTGCCGATGACCGGCACATGAACCGCCGCCGCTACCTGCCTGATAATGTCCCAATCGGCCTTTCCGCTGTAAAACTGGTCCCGGGTACGGCCGTGGACGGTGACGGCCTGCGCCCCGGCATCCACCATAGCTTTGGCAAAATCCACCGCGTTGATGGTATTGCGGCACCAACCGGCCCGGATCTTGACCGTTACCGGCACTTTAACCTTCTTGGCTACCGCCACCACAATCCGCCCGGCTAAAGAAGGGTTCTGCATCAAAGCAGAACCCTCGCCGTTCTTCACGACTTTAGGAACGGGGCAACCCATGTTAATATCGATCATGCTGGCTCCAGCTGCTTCGGCCATGACGGCTCCTTCCGCTACCACTTCCGGCTCAGCGCCAAATAGCTGCACGGCCAGGGGCTTTTCCTCCCCGGCCAGGTCCAGCATTTCCATGGTTCTCTCGTTTCGATACACCAACCCCTTGGCGCTGACCATCTCAGTATAGACCAGGCCGCAACCCTGCTCTTTGGCCAGAATCCGGAATGCTTTATCTGTCACTCCCGCCATGGGCGCGGCAAAGACCCGGTTGGGGATCACCACATGACCTATTCTCACCGGCTACAGCTCCTTGTTCATTTCATAGATGAGGCGTAGTCCTTCCAAAGTAAGGAACGGGTCCACTTGATCCACGATGCCCTCCTGGGCAAACAGGAAAGCAAAGCCGCCGGTAGCCACCACCTTGACTACACCCGGGATTTCTTTTTTCATCCGGTTGATAATGCCTTCCACCTGCCCGTAGAGGCCGTAAATAATGCCTGACTGCATGCAGTTGACGGTGTTTTTGCCAATGACCGAAGGCGGCTTGACCAGCTCTACCCGGGGCAGCTTGGCGGCATAGCTGAACAAAGCATCGGTAGAAATGCCCACCCCCGGGGCAATAGCCCCGCCCAGGTATTCGCCTTTCGCGGAGATCACATCAAAAGTCGTAGCCGTTCCCAGGTCCACCACAATCACCGGTCCCCCGTACTTGTGAAAAGCCGCCACCCCATTGACGATGCGGTCCGCCCCTACTTCTTTGGGATTGTCAAACCGGATGGGCATCCCCGTCTTGATACCCGGGCCCACCACTAAAGGCTTCACACCAAAGCAGTGGTTGGACATTTCGATCATGGAAGCGGTCAACGGGGGAACCACGGATGATAAGGCCACCGCGTCGATCTGGGCCATATCTTGCTGCTGGACAGCAAACAGCTGCCTTAACAGAACCCCGTATTCATCGGCGGTTTTGCGGCGGTCGGTGGAAACCCGCCAGTGGCAGATTTGTTTCGCCCGGGCGTAGACGCCCAGAGTAATGTGGGTATTGCCTACATCGATTGCCAGTAACAAGATTTCACCTTCTTTAATATCTTTCCCCTCGCGCCGCCGTTCAAGCAGCCAGGTTCAGCTGTCTTTCGCCGGCACGCCGACGGCGAACCGGGCCGCCGCCAAAGCCTTTACCAGTACCACCACCAGGACTGCGGCTACCACCACTTCCGGGGTCCCATGCAGCAGGGCCACGGCTCCGGCGGACTGCCAAGTGGGGAAATAACCTCTTAAATAGGCCAGCCCCAGGACACCGATGGTATTGGTCAAGGTACCGGCTACGGCCGCAGCCGCCGAACCGATGACCAGGTTCTTTCTGAGGGGCCTGTATACATAATAAGCTACAATACCAATCAAGACACGGGGCACAATTGCAATCACGGGATCGGCGAACATCGCCGCTCCGCCCCGCAAAAAGCTGTAAATCCCAAACACCAGACCGATGAAAGCACCTACCACCGGCCCTTCCAGAATGGCACCGATAATGGCCGGAATATGCATAATAGTCGCGTGCCCTGCCGGAGTCGGGACGGGGATAAACCCCAGCGGGGTTGAACCTAACATTAACGCTACGGAAGCCAAGATACCCGCAATGACAATCTGTCGGGTTCTGATCCTCATGGTAAATCCTCCTCATCTTTTTGTTAATGTTACCTCACCGCTTTGAAAGGTCCTGAGTTCCCCATGCTCGCCCTGTACCATCAAGGCCCCGTTCTTATCCAGGTCAACGGCACGGCCTTGGAACACGGTGGTGCCTAAGTCAACGGACACCCACTCGCCCAAAGTGACGTTCCATTCCTTCCAAGCCTTGATGATCGGCGCCAAACCGTGCTGCAGGTAGACGTCGTACAACTTTTCCAGGGCCCGAAGGTACGCAGCCAACAATTCGACGCGAGAAACGGAATGCCCTAAAACGGCTTTGACGGAAATAGCCCTGTCCCGGCATTCCGGCGGAAAATCGGCGGGATCAGTGTTGACATTGATGCCGGTACCGATCACCAGGTAGTGGATACGGTCCATTTCTCCCTTCATTTCCGTTAGAATCCCGCAGACTTTTCTGCCGGCCAGCAGCACGTCGTTAGGCCATTTAATCCCCGCCCTCAGTCCCGTCACCTGTCCAACGGCCCGGGCTACAGCCACGGCAGCCAGGAGGGTGAAACCCGGCGCCTGCTCCGGTCTCAACACCGGGCGCAGCAGCAGGGAGGCATAGATGCCGGCCTGTGGGGGGGAAAACCAGGCACGGCCCAACCTGCCCTTGCCTTCAGTCTGGTGTTCCGCTACCACCAGTGTTCCCTCCGGCGCACCCTCATCAGCCAGCTGCTTGACTTGATCATTGGTGGAGGGCAGCGACGGAGCATACACGATCCGGGTTACCAAGGAATTGCCGGCCAAGGCATGCTCCAGCTCCGCCGGCAGCAGCCGGTCGGGAACCCCTTGCAAAATATAACCTGTGCCCGGCTGGGAAATAATGTCGTATCCCTCGTCCCGCAGCGCCTGGATATGCTTCCACACCGCCGTCCGGGAGACACCCAACCGGTGGGACAACTCCTCCCCGGAAACGGGCTCTCCCAGCCGGCCCCTCAATAACGCCAGTACTTTTCCCTTCATGCCTGTTTCCCCCTTAGCAAGGACACCTAGCTCCTGACCAGGGCTTGACCGGCTAGCACCCCGGTAGGTTGTCCTTCCTTGACGGCCACCTGACCGTTTACCAGCACGTAATGCATTCCCTGGGCCAGGATATTGGGATTGCCCCGGGTGGCACAATCGGTAACGGTGCCGGCATCAAAAACGGCAATATCCGCTTTCATGCCCGGTGCCAGCAAGCCCCGCTCTTTCAGTCCTAACCTGGCCGCAGGCATGGAGGTCATTTTCTTAACGGCCGTCTCCAGCGAAATCACCTGTTCCTCCCTGACATAACGGCGCAAAACCCGGGGATAATTGCCGTAGGCCCTGGGATGAATCGCTTGACCGCTCCGGCTCAGGCCCGAATCGCTGCCCACCATCACCAGGGGATGAGCCAGGGCCAAGCACAGGTCCACTTCCGAGATGGACACCCGGTCGCTGTCCAGGTCCCAGCTGGAAAAAGTGTAACCGTAAACATCACCGGTAATATCCAGCCCGCTTTGGGCGGCTCCCTCCACCAGGGCCAGAATTTGCGTCATTTTTCCCCAATTCTTTTCGTTGAGGGCTTTCACATGGGAATACTCCACCGGTACCCCGGCACGCATCCCTATTTCGATGGCTTCCTCCAAGGCCTCTAGGACCCGGTCACTCTCATTGCGGATATGGACGGAGAAAAAACCGCCGCAATCCTTCAATACCTCGCACAAAGCAATCATTTCTTCCGCGGTGGCCTGGCTTTGCGGCCAGTACTCCAGCGCTGCCGAAAGGCCGAAAGCCCCATCAGCCAGTTCTTGGGCCAGGGCCTGCTGCATCTGTTCCAATTGGGCGCCGGTGGTTTTCCCTTGACCCACATACCGGTTACGCAGGTTCTTATAACCCGCAAGGATTCCGACGTTTATTCCCGCTGCTTCAATACCTGCCAGGTACTCCTTGACGGAATCCACCGAAGTGCCGCAGTTGCCCACGATCTGGCTGGTCACACCTTGCAGCAGGATCATTTCCCCGGTCCCGCCTTGGCGGTGATAATCCTCGGTATGGGTGTGCAGGTCAATGAAGCCGGGGGCGACCACCAACCCCGTCACATCGATGACCTCAGCTCCAGGCCCTGCCGGAAAATCACCTACGGCCACTATATACTCTCCTTTGACGCCGACGCTGCCTGCAAAGGCACGGCTGCCGGTGCCGTCGACAACGATGCCGTTTTGCAGCACCAAATCACAGTCAATGGGTTCCGGTTCCTCCGGTTCCGGGGGCAGCGGCTCCTGCAATTCCTCCCCCCCGGTTTCCCCGGGGCGTTCTTCTTCCCTGTCACGGCTCAACCACCCGGCGACCCGGCCCGGATTCAGGAGAGCCCATGCTGAAAATCCTGCCGCTCCGATGAGAAATGCTCTTCTGCCGATATGCTTCATGTCGAATCACTCCAGTATTTGTCTATACCGGAATAATTCGACGCCGTTTGAGGATTTCCTTGCCTGGCAAAAAAAGCCTTCCGCCATTACCAGACGGAAGGCACAGCATCACCTGTTATCTACCTCCTCCGTCTCGGTCTCTCACAATCCAAGCGGAATCATCCTAAAGGCTGCCATCAAAGCGGGTATGGTTCCCAGGGGATACCATCAATGCCATTGTAACCAACTCGTTAGTCATTGGCAATAAAAAATTACTTGATCAAAGGTTGTCCGGCGTCCACCGGGCCTGGGAACCCGGGTGAGGGCAGGCCTTTAAGCACCGCCGGGTGCGATGGGCCGGCAGCCGCGGGAGACGGAGCTCGTGGCCCTACGGTGAACACCGGTAGCGGGCGCCAGCCGGTCCAAAAGCAGAAGCACTCCCATGGAGGAGTGCTTCTAAAAGGCATTGGTATTTTTTAGAACAAGCCGGTAATCTTGCCGTTTTCATCAATATCAATGCTGTAAGCAGCAGGTTTCTTCGGCAGGCCGGGCATGGTCATAATGGCTCCGGTAATGGCAACTAGGAAGCCGGCACCGGCAGACAAACGCACTTCGCGTACGGTGATGTTGAAGCCGGTCGGGCGACCCAGTTTGGTGGGATCATCGGACAAGGAATATTGGGTCTTGGCCATAACCACCGGCAGCTTGCCGTAGCCCATTTCTTCGTAACGGGCGATTTCTTTCAAAGCGCTGTCCGTGTAGTTGACGCCGTCGGCACCGTACACTTCTTTCGCGATGGTTTCGATCTTTTCTTTCACCGGAGCATCCAGGTCATAGAGCACTTTGAAGTTGGAAGGCTTCTTCTCGATGGTATCCAGGACTTTCTGAGCCAGTTCCTTACCGCCTTCGCCGCCCTTGGCCCATACCTCGGAGATAGCCACTTCAGCACCGGCGTTGCGGCAAAGTTCAAAGAGGGTATCCAGCTCGGCTTGAGTATCGGTCGGGAACACGTTAATGGCCACTACCGCAGGTACGCCGAACTTGCCGACGTTTTCAATGTGTTTCTCCAGGTTGGCAAAGCCCTTGCGCAGCGCTTCAATGTTTTCGGTGGCCAGTTCCGACTTGGGCACGCCGCCATGCATCTTGAGGGCGCGAACCGTAGCCACGATCACGGCAGCATCGGGCTTCAGACCGCCGTAACGGCACTTCACGTCGAAGAATTTCTCGGCACCCAGGTCGGCACCGAAGCCGGCTTCCGTGACCACATAGTCGGCGAGCTTCAGGGCGGTCTTGGTGGCCATGATGCTGTTGCAGCCGTGGGCGATGTTGGCGAAAGGACCGCCATGGACGAAAGCCGGGGTGTTTTCTAAGGTCTGCACCAGGTTCGGCTTAATGGCGTCTTTCATCACCACGGTCATGGAGCCCTGGGCCTGCAGATCCGCCGCCGTTACCGGTTTGCCGTCATAGGTGTAAGCCACCACCATGCGGCTGAATCTTTCTTTCAGGTCGGTGAGGCTGTTGGCCAAGCACAGGATGGCCATGACTTCGGAAGCCACGGTGATGTCGAAGCCGCTTTCCCGCGGTACACCGTTAGCCTTGCCGCCTAAACCCACGATGACGTTCCGCAATGCTCTCTCATTGAGGTCCATCACCCGGCGCAGCACCACTTGCCGCGAGTCAATGCCCAGTTCATTGCCTTGATGGAGATGATTATCCAGTAATGCCGCCAGCAGGTTGTGGGCGGTCGTAATCGCGTGAAGGTCACCGGTAAAGTGCAAGTTAATATCTTCCATGGGCACTACTTGAGCGTAACCGCCGCCGGCAGCCCCACCTTTCACACCGAAGCTGGGTCCCAGGGAGGGCTCTCTCAAGCAGACCATGACCTTCTTGCCCAACTTGGCCAGGCCGTCGGTCAAACCTACGCTGGTGGTGGTTTTTCCTTCTCCGGCCGGGGTAGGTGTGATCGCAGTCACCAGGATGAGCTTTCCGTCAGGTTTGTCAGCCAGGCGCTTGTAAACATCCAGGGATACTTTGGCTTTGTACTTGCCGTAAAGCTCAATTTCGTCCTCCTGAATACCGAGCTGCGCCGCGATTTCCGCTACCGGCTTCATTTTTGCCTGCTGGGCAATTTCAATGTCGGAAGGAATTTTGGACACTCAGACCACTCCTTTTAATATAATGATTTATTTACTTTTTACTTTCACAACCCACCATAATGCTGGCCAAGATGCTTCCAAACAATTCTATTTTCTAGACAAACAGGAAAAATCCTTCTTAATATTTGGCAAATATATTAAATTCCACTATATTTATCATACGTTAGTATTACCTTTGCCCCCGCATCTAATGCAAAAAAGCAAAACCTCAGGGAGTTCCTGAGGCTTTGGGGTTTACTCGTACTGCCATTTTTCCATTTCTTTGTCGTAAGTCAAGATTTCCTGGGGCGTAAAATAGATCTGCATTTCCCGCTGGGCGCTGGCCACGGAATCAGCCCCGTGGATGACATTGCGCCCGATATCCAAGCCATAATCTCCCCGGATCGTGCCCGGCAGCGCCTCCTGCGGATTGGTGGCGCCCATTAACTGCCTGATACCCTTGACGGCATTTTTCCCTTCCCAAACCATGGCGACTACGGGCCCGGAAGTAATATACTCTACCAATCCCGGGAAAAAGGGCTTTTCCACGTGCTCCTGGTAGTGGACCCGGGCATGCTCTTCCGTCAGCTGCATTAACTTCATCGCCACCAGTTTGTAACCTTTCTTCTCGAGACGGGAAATGATTTCGCCGACCAGGTTTCTTTGGACCCCATCAGGTTTGATCATGACAAAAGTTCTTTCCATCCATCTCTTCCCCTCTTCAGTTTTCAAATTTGATCAATCCTTGCTATGGTTGAAACGCAATACCGGCTCCGGACCGCCGATATTGGTATTCTCCCGCTTTTCCGGCTTCACCGCTTCGGCACCGGAACTCTCCGTTACTTCCGGAGCAGTCTCCTGCTGGGTGACTAAGGGTTTTCCTTCGATTAAGGCGGTGAACTCTTCCGCCGTCAGGGTTTCCTTTTCCATGAGAGTCTTGGCCACCAGGTGCAGCTTGTCAAGATGGGTGGTTAGGACATTCCTGGCCCGCTCGTAGCATTCATCCATGATGCGCCGGGCTTCCTTATCGATGGCAAAGGCCACCGCTTCACTGTAATTCCGGTCGCGGGCGATATCCCGGCCCAGGAACACTTGCTCTTGTTTCCGCCCAAAGGTCAGGGGACCTAGCTCTTCCGACATGCCGAACTCGGTGATGATCTTGCGGACCAGTTCCGTAGCCCTTTCCAGGTCGTTCTGGGCCCCGGTACTGATATCTTTCAGCACCAGTGCTTCTGCCACTCTCCCGGCCAACAGCATCACCACTTGATCGAGCAATTGAGATTTGGTCATGAAACGGCGATCTTCTTTGGGCAGGATCAAGGTATAACCGCCGGCCCGGCCCCTGGGAACAATGGAGACCTTGTGCACCGGATCCGTATTGGGCAAGTGATGGCCCACGATGGCATGGCCGGCCTCGTGATAGGCCACCAGCCTTTTTTCCTGTTCGCTGATCACCCGGGATTTTTTCTCGGGTCCGGCAATAACTCTTTCCACTGCGTCATCCAGCTCCGCCATGGTAATCCTCTTCTTGTGCCGCCGGGCGGCCAGAAGGGCCCCCTCGTTTACCAAGTTCGCCAGGTCTGCCCCGGTAAAACCTGGGGTGCGCCTGGCTAAAACGCCCAGGTCTACCTCTTCCGACAGAGGCTTATTCCTGGTATGCACTTTCAGGATTTCTTCTCTTCCTTTGATATCAGGCACATCCACGGTGATCTGCCGGTCAAACCGTCCCGGACGCAGGAGCGCCGGGTCCAGAATATCCGGCCGGTTGGTGGCGGCGATAATGATAATACCTTCGTTGGAGTTAAACCCGTCCATTTCCACCAAGAGCTGGTTGAGGGTCTGCTCCCTTTCATCGTGACCGCCGCCGAGGCCGGCGCCTCTTTGCCGCCCTACGGCGTCAATTTCATCGATAAACACAATACAAGGAGCGTTCTTTTTCGCCTGGTCAAACAGGTCCCTCACCCGGGACGCACCGACGCCGACAAACATTTCCACGAAATCGGAGCCGCTGATACTAAAAAAGGGCACTCCGGCTTCACCGGCGACGGCCTTGGCCAGCAGGGTTTTCCCCGTTCCGGGCGGTCCATACAGCAGAACGCCTTTCGGAATCTTGGCACCCAGTTCATTGAATTTCCTGGGATTCTTGAGGAACTCCACGACTTCTTCCAGTTCTTCCTTGACTTCATCCACGCCGGCCACATCTTTAAAAGTAACCCTGTTTTTCTCATCGGCATGCAGCCGGGCCCTGCTCTTGCCGAACTGCATCACTTTGCTGCCGCCGCCCTGGGTCTGCTGCATCATAAAAAAGATCAATCCCACCAGCAGCATGATGGGCAGCAATGTACCTAAAATCCCGGTCCACCAGGGCGGGCCTTGCTCCGGCAACGGGATGACGGCCACGCCTTTCTCCCTGGCCAGGTCCATCAGACTCGGTTCAAGAGGGACATTGGCCACATATCGCTTACCGTCCTGCAGTTCACCCTCGACCCGGTAAATGCCGTCTTTAGGGGTGAACTCGGCGGTTTTCACTTTCCCGTCTTCGACATATTCATAAAAGTCATTATAATCTAGTTTGGTAACCTCTTGGGGAGGGGGAGAGGTCATTCGCAGTACGGATACAACCATTAACACGAGCAGCAGGTACACTGCCATGTTTTTGAACACTCTATTCAAACAATCGTTCCTCCTCTCGCTCGAATTTTACATTCCGCTTCATATTTAGGCATTTTAACATAACTAAGGCCTCATTTCAAATCATTTCCGCTTCATTTTCCCGTGTAAGCTAAGGAGAGGATCCGGCGGGTCTCTCCCGTCACTTTGAAGCGTTCATCAAGCCTTAATCCCACGACCCAGATAATCGCCCCGTCGGCGGAGACGACCAGGGGTATTCGGTCTCGCTCCTCAGGAGGCAGTTTCAAATCGATAAAAAAGTCTTTCAGCTTCTTGCTGCCTCCTAAACCTAACGGGAAGAACCGGTCTCCCGCCTGCCTGGTGCGAACCGTAAGAGGAAAAGTTACTTTGTCTCCATCCACCATGACGGTCCCAGGATCCAACTCCTTCAGCCACCCTGGCCGGCACGGGACTTTGTCCACATAGGCCACGCGCAGCCTGCCCCCCGGTAAATCCACCGACCCCGGCCCTGCCAGGGTGAAACGGTAGGGGAACCAACCGGTGTCGGAAGAGGCTGCCTCCTCTTTGCCGAAAATGATCCTGTCTTCATGAAACCAGACCCGCACCCCCTGCGGCCACTGCAGCTTTTTGCCCGCCGCCGGGGTTTCCAACCACCGCAGGATGCGTTCCACCTGGGAAAAACATAAATCATCCGATGCCACAGCTGTTTGCCGGAAACACCGGCGCAAGAAACGCCTTTTAATAGCCAACGGCATTGCCCGGTATCCTGCGTAATCCACCAGCAGCCTGTCCGGCATCCTTAAAACCAGTTGAGCCCACCAACGGTCCGTCTCTTCTTCCAAGTAACGGTCTTCTTCCCTGAAAATCTCCGCGCTCTGGGACAACCGTACCGGCAGGTTAGGATTGTACTCCTTCAACCTGGGCATCAAGTCCAGCCGCACCTTGTTCCGCAGGTAAATCTTTTTAGCATTGGACGTATCTACGGCCGCTTCCAGTTGGTGAACCTGCAGGTACGCTTCAATCTCTTGCCTGGATACTTCAATTAACGGCCTGATAATGTTCCCTCTCACCGGCGGTATACCGGCCAAACCGCGGGGACTAGGCCCCCGCAAGAAATGCATCACGATGGTTTCCCCTTGGTCATCCAATTGATGCGCCAAGGCCAGTTTTTGACTGCCCGTCTCTTTTACTATTCTCTCCAGAAATTGATAGCGCAAATCCCTCGCTGCCACTTGAATGGAGAGCTTCTTTTCCCTGGCATACTCTGCAACTTGTCCTTCACCTATATAAAAGGGCAGTCCCAGCTTTTCTGCGACGGCCCTGACCAGGGCCGCATCCTTACCGGCATCAGGTCGGAGCAGGTGATTGTAATGTGCAACCAGCAGTTCAATATTATACCGCTTGCGCAGAGCATATAAAACATGCAGCAGCACCAGGGAATCGGGGCCGCCGGACACGGCCGTTACTACCTTATCCCCGGATGCCAGCATCTGATACTTCTCAATGGTGTTTTGCACTTTATCCAGCAATCCCGCTACTCCTCACCCTTGAGCTCAAAATACGGTAGATGATACTTCTCTACGCACCGGCGGTATTCCTGCCGGAAAGGGCAACCACCTCTGTTGATTTTTCCATAGCTTGACAGGCAATTCACCTTATTATACTCACAAAAAGAGTTGGATCTCAAGGATCCAACCCGGCTTTTTCACCAACGGTTTGTCAGGCATTCCGTGTTAACCGCGAACGGCAGGAAACCCTGTTTGGAGGTAAACTCACCGACGGTCGTCAGCCGCCGGCCGTCAAGTCGGCCTGTCATCCTTTCCGTCTATGCTGAAGAGCACCGGCAACAGAAGCCGGCCCCCGGTGACAGGTGACTGGCCACCGTTAAGGGCTCCCCGGCTCTATTGATTTTTGCTCCGCCCTTGCCATGAAAACCGGTTGCCCGGTGTCCGAGCACAAACCAAGCCATCGCTATCCCTGCTGGATTCTCACCACCAGCACCGTGAGGTCATCCTGGGGCTCCCCGCCGTGCAAAATGAGGCCGTGCTCGATAATTTTCTGGGCCACTGAGGCGGCATCCAACTGCCAAATGCCTTGCACGAAAGCAGGCAGCCATCCTTCTTCCTGTTCCTGGGGCGCCCCTTGCCAGATGCCGTCCGTCGTCATGATCAACACGGTGCCGGGTTCCAACTGCAAAGACATGGTTTCGATATTGATCTCATCCACAATACCCACCGGCAAGCTGTGGCTTTCCAACACCCGGCACTGCCCTGACTGCACCAGGATGCTGGGCATGGCGCCGATTTTAACAAACTCCAATTTCTTTTGCTGCAGATCCAAGATAAATAAGTCCATGGTGGCAAACCGTTCTTCACCGTTTAATATTAACAGGGTATTCACCATCCGCACGGCCTCAGCCAGGTCAAATTCCAAGGATAGAAGGTTTTCCATCAGCTCGACCACCGTTTGGCTTTCCTGCCGTGCCGGTTCGCCGCTGCCCATCCCGTCACTCAGGATGAAGCACCACCGGTTCCCGCCCAAAGGTGTCACCAGGACCGCATCCCCGGAAACCGTCCCGGATTCCTTCGGCAGCTGGGCCAGCCCTATTTCCGGCATCATCCCGGCTATGGTGAGAAAGTGAAAATGGCAATGCTGTTCTTCCGGGGCGGCGGGACAGCGGTATTCCCGTAAAGCCACCGCGCAATCTAAAGCCCGGCTGAGCCCGTCCGAGATCTTGCGGATGCACTGAGCTTTCCTGACCTGGCAAGCAGGGAGCTCGATCAAAATCTCCAACTCTCCCTGGGGTTCACCCCAAACCTCCAGCCGCCGGGGACGGAACCAGGTGTCCTCCAGCTCCTGCTGCAGCAATTCTTCTAAATCCCGCTGTTTCGTCCCGGTCGAATTTAACTGTTTTTTCGCCGCGGCCAGGGCTTTGGCCAAGACGCCCAGTTGAGTTGCGACTCCTTTCCGGTTCCTGGTTAACTGCTCTTTCCAATAAGCATCCACCTGTTCCATGGCCAGGAACTTGTTTAACGCCAGGGCCAGTTCCTCAGGTTTGACGCAGCCGTTTTTCAGTTCAGCAGGCACGCCCGTGCCGGGACCCTTCCCATCTTCCTCCGCCAGCTTACCGGCCCAGTCCAGCAAGCGCCGGTAGGACTGGTGCCCGTCCCTTTCCCAGCAAAACCGGGCCAGGGAACAACCTTGACAGACCTCCTGATACGTTTTATTTAGTAACTTATCCCAGGCAGGTTCCTGCTCGAAAGCAGCCGCTCCCTGTTCATAATAGACGGCTAGCTGTTTGAACAGGTGGGCAAACCGGTCCAATCTTTCCTCCATCTGCTTCAGCACCGGGGAGGGCAGGTCTTGCTCCCCCGCCAGCCACCGGTTCACCAGGTTCTGCACCGCCCGCTTGGGAGTCAGTAACATCAAGGCGGCCGCTACCCCACTGGTCTTGAGAAAATCCACCAGTACCGCTTCATCGCTGAAGTAAAACCCATACAGCAAGTTACCGCAAAAAAAACCGGTGATGAGCCCGATCTTGCCCCATATTTTTAAGAAACCGGCCAGCATGCCGGAAATGGCATACAACCCGGCCAGGATCAACCCGTTCAAACTGGCGATGCCGGGCACTAAGCCGCAGCCGGCGCCGAAGACCGCCCCCCACCCGGCTCCCCGGAGAGCCGCCAGCATGATCAAATATTTGCTTAGAATGACACCGAGGTTATATCCATATATCTCATAATTAAGGCCCAATAAAAGGGCAAAGGCTAAAACCACAATGGAGGCCATCTCTTCCTGCAGCTTGCCGAAATCTTGTTTGCCCCGGTGCATCCCCTTTAACAGCAGCATCAAGGGCGGTACCAGCGCCCCGCCGATGACCGCCTCCAGCCCTACCATCAGGAAATCATAGAAAAGCGGTTCCCGGGCCATCACCAGGAAGCCTGCCTTCACCCCAAAAGCCCAGATGGCAGTAAAAATGCCGAGGGGTAGGGACCCTTCCACCCAGCCCAGCAAACTCGGGAAAACGGCGACGAGTGAAATATACACCATGCCGTTCAACCATAGAGAACTCGTTAAACCCGCCGTTGCCTGCCCCAGCAACAGGGCCAGGAAAACCGGTAAGATCAAATAACGATACCGGCCCACCACCACGGCCATGGAGGCCAGTCCGAAAGGCGACAGTTCCCCTGCCACCACCGCCCGGCCAAGCATGAAAGCCGCACCGATGCAGATCAACGCTTTGGGCCGGATCCATTGTTGTCCCAACCGGATTAGTTTGGCATAAAAAAACTGCCGGGTTGTTTCTGTAGGAGGGGCCAGGGTTTTATCGGGGCGATAAGGATGGATCTCAAAGGGTTCCTGCATACCGTTGACCACCGCTTTTCCTAGATGTAGTCTCTAGTAATTATAGTACAAGCCCCTCTAGTAATTTGTCATTTTTTGGAATCGTTGTAGGTTTTTTTTCGACGGTTCTTGCCTGCTCCTTTTCAGTAAAAAGCCCAAAACAACCCGGTGAAGGGCGAGGGCCCTCTTGTGCGGTGCCAACTATAAGGCTTGTTTTTCTATGACTTTTCCAGTCCCGGTGTTTTTTTGAATAATACGAAAAGCGGTGGGAGAATCATGGTCCTTTCAGCCTTGCCATACCAGTGGGCGGGATTTCGCGAAAAACCCTTGAGTAATTAATAAGGCCCCCATTTGCCTTATCCCGTTCATGACGAAGTCATCAACATCCACGGTTAAAGTAAACTTTTGTCAAGCGGGACAGCTGCGGTTTAGCGCATTAAGGGCTGCATCAAAAAAGCCAGAGCAAAAACTCTGGCTAAAAATTAAATTTCTGGCGGTGACCTACTCTCCCAGGGGCACACCCCCTAGTACCATCGGCGCTGGAGAGCTTAACTGCCGTGTTCGGGATGGGAACGGGTGTTTCCTCTCCGCTATGACCACCAGAAATTATTTACTTGTTACTTAG